>WQTQ01000233.1 GCA_009786175.1 Bacillota bacterium
AGAGCGTTATCGGAATCGCAGAAGACGCTTCGGCTTACGGTTCAATCTCATTGCGGGTATTTGTAATTTTGATATGTCACCTTAGTTATGCAAGAGGTCTATTAGACCTCTTGCGAAAATAAATTAAACGTATACAATACCCTTATGAAAGCAGAAGGGTGACAAAATATATGAAATATCATCTTGTGTTTGGTTATAGTGAATCAAAATTCAGAAGAATAACAGGAGTAAAGCCCTCTACCTTTGCAAAAATGATAGAAATTTTGCAAAAAGCATATGATGAAAAACACAAAAGGCGAGGACGGAAGCCAAAGCTGTCGATAGAAGATATGCTTTTAGCATCGTTAGAGTATTGGCGAGAATATCGCACATACGCCCACATAGCAGCAAGTTATGGGCTACATGAAAGCAATCTATATCGTTTAGTAAAATGGGTAGAAAATGTGTTGATTTCTGATGGTACATTCTCAATTCCAGGCAAAAAAGCGTTACTGAACGAGGATGCAGACTATGATGTAGTTTTACTTGATGCAACCGAATCACCAATTGAACGTCCCAAAAAAAGCAGAAACACTGGTATTCAGGAAAAAAGAAACGCCACACCTTAAAAACACTGGTTGTAATTTGCAAAAAGACAGGGCGCATCATATGTGTTTTTTGCTGTAATGGCAGGAAGCATGACTTTAGATTATTCAAAGAATCTCAAATTCGTATGCTTGAACGCATACAGGCGAAAGTTGATACTGGTTTTCTTAGCATAGATAAACTCCACAAAAACTCACAAATTCCTAAGAAAAGCAGCAAAAAACATCCACTGACTAAAGATGAAAAAGCCTACAATCGTGCCATTTCAAGCGAGAGAGTCACCAATGAACATGTAATTGGATTCATCAAACGCTTTAAGATTTTATCTGAACGCTATCGTAATCGTAGAAAACGTTTTGGGCTTCGGTTCAACTTACTTGCTGGTATTTGTAATTTTGATAGGGCTATTTAATTTCGCAAGAGGTCTATTAGAAAACAAGCACTAAATCAAAAGGATTCTGCTATTGCACACAAGCTTCTTGATGATTTGCGAAATGCGCTGGGGAGGTGACAATATGGAAAGTAAATCGCTAAATATATTATTAATCGAAAATTTTCCGAACTTGCGAGAAAAATATCTTGATGAAGTTGGCTGGCAAGAGGGAGATTCTACAGGTTCGCATGTTGTTTATGGTAATGTGTTTACTCCGTACTTGACAGAATGTATCACAAACAAGGAACTTCAAGAAATTAAGAAAGCATTTGATTTTCTTGAAGAAATATTGGCTTTAAATGACGACTATGGTGACAATGTAATTGCATGTAGTGTTATTGAAAGCGTCACATATTTACTAATAGAGCATGATTATTTACAGTTACTTTTAGGTGATGCGTCAAAGGCATTATTTGATGAGTTCAAAAAAGCAACTAACTGGCCAATGCCTTAGGATTAGTTGACTCACAATTCAACACAACATAATTACCAGAGGCATTCGCAGTGTGCTCAATTTGTATATGATTCATCGCCACTTTGTGTGAAAATATCTACGATGTATTCGATCGTGTGACAGATATCCATATGCATAATGCCACAGGTGGCATTATGCATATGGAAACAACGATGTTCCGGGATGTCCATGACGCATCAGGTAACAGCCGGATAGAGACTACCATCTACGGCACTGTCGCTACCAGTACTGCCCCCAGCATAGTTAGCTTTTAGGCTTTAAAAACCTACCCCCTGATATCACATTGCCAGCATGATATCAAGGGGTAAAATCCATCAGGGCGAATTATTCCAAAAATTGCCATAAACTGAATGCACTCTACCTATTGAGCTAACCCCACGTATGTCGGGATAAAGGCAAGTTTGAATGTCTTCAACCCGAATGCAGCCGCCCGGCAAACCCTCTGCCTACATGTTCCCTTGCTATTTCATAATCAAACCCCAGCAAATTAATACCTTTGTCTACAGAGTTTTCAAATAATACGTCAACATCATTCATATGGGGCTGTGTAATATGCAAGGCATACAGCATAGGATATTTTGCCGTCATACTTTCGATGTAATGGTCGCCTTTGCCGCAGAAATGTACTGCCCCGCCGCCAAAAGTTTCCAATATGCGCTTGTCGTATGGCAGTATAAATTCGTTAAACATATCGTCAGAGATATTCATGGCGGAGTCGTTTCTAAGCATGACCGGGCCTTTGTGTACCATTCCCCAATGGACAGTACACTCCCCATTGTAGGGAAACAGGCTTTGCCATTTTCTCATGGCGGCAATATAGGTGTCGGTTATCAGAGACAGAAAATTTTTGATTAGTTCCGGTTCGTCATATAAGGCGTAGAATATTTTGCTGCCGGTCAGTACTTCGCATATATCAAACGGGCCTTGAAAATCCGGGTGGTATGCGTGTACATGTTTTGTGATTTTTGGGTATTTTTGCAGCAGTTCTTGATAAAACTCGCCCATTTCAAATACCTTGCGGCATAGGCCGCCGTTTAAGTCGGGCATTCCGTTGTCCAGGCACTTTTTAATCTCGTCCAAGTTGTCAAAGGGATAGGAACTTGGTAAAGTGTCATGTTCATCTGCCATGTATGCCATTTTTACACCAAACAGCGACATAATGATACTGGTACCGTAGTTAGAGCGGACATTCATAATTTGCCCCGAAGCGTGGGTTAACTGCTGCAGACAGCCCGCAAATTCCCTTAATGCCATTAACTCACAGTCTTTCATGGCATCGTTAATTAGAATATGCGGCATATCTGCGCCTGTACATACTTGCTTTGCCCGTCTTGGCTGAAAAATTTCGGCGGTGTTCTTTCCCAGGGCAAAGTCCCGCCATTGGGAAAATAGTTGTTCTTCTGTGTCTGTGTTTATGCACTCGTTTAATATTTTGAGTACATCGTCTAATTGCTTACGGTAATTGCCCAAAGAAATCACCTTTCTTATAGACAGTCAAAACAGGGTGTATGAGGCGGCGAAACGCACCCCATACACCCTGGATACTGTAGTTGAAAATTTAGTTTGCTACTAATTCAATTGACAACAGAACTGTTACGCCGTCACGGGTTACTTCTAAAGTAACGGTTCGTGACTCTGTAATTGTTGCGTTGCCTGCAACACCTATTACCAGACCTTCTACGTTGCCGGTTGGGGTCCAAAGGTTGTCGCGTACTTGCAGTACAAGTTCCGGGGCACTGTCAAGAAGGTTTAGTGTAATTGGGCCGGTTGCCGTGCCGCTTACAAACACGCTTACATGGCGGTTTGTATTGCTTACGGTAACGTTATTTGTTGCAAGGATGAATGTTGTTAGTACAGGGTTGCAAATTTCGCAGTCGCCGTATTCGCAGCAAGGCGGGTTGCAAATTTCGCAGTCGCCGTATTCACAGCAAGGCGGGTTGCAAATTTCGCAATCACCGTATTCGCAGCATGGCGGCGGTTCGATTGGGTAATTTGCATTAACCAGAAGTAAGTCAACTGTTTGGCCATATACAGTTATCGAGAAGTTGATATACTGCCATGGTTCGTTTTTGTTAACGTCTATCAAGTTAAAGTAATCTAACCAGCCTGCACCGTCTTGCCATACACGGCCTATTCTTAGGAAGTCTTCGGCGCAGTTTTCGTCTTGGTCCAGGGCCACTATGGTGTCTGCAAACCTAAGCGGAATGCGAGTGTTAACACCGTTTAGCTGTGTCCACATACGGATTAAGCCTGCGGCTGCCAATGATGCGTTAGGTCTGCTTGGGCTGCCGCCTTCACCGTTGTTGAATAAATCAAGGGTGAATGGGCCGAAGTAATAGCTTTCGGATACGATATTTGTGGTAACATCTGTAATGTTGCTGCCTATCCAGCCATGTCTGCCCCGCAGTACAGAGTTTAGTACCCACCAGGTGGTGTTAAAGCCTGTGTTAAGGTCTGTCGGTAAGCCAACCATTGTTGTACCGTTGGTTACTCCGGCACCTCCGTGGCTGATTAGCATATGGTTTGGCATAAAGTGTGAGCTGCCTCTTTCTACAAAGCCTGTGGCAAATACAGGTGCCACCAGCATGTTTGTGTTAAATACAGGGTGAGGCGAGAAGTTGTCTAAGGCCCAAACGGTAATGTTCCAAGAGTAATTAACGTCGGCAAGGCCTTCAAGTTTTGCGGTAAAGTTGCCTGTCAGCGGGTCAATTTGGGCCCGTACAGGTGCTACGCCGGTAACTGTAGCGTGGGCAATGGTTTGGTTAGCCGCGGTGTTTGCGCCAAAGTTAACACCGTTAACTGTTATGTCGGCAGTTTCATACTCGATTGGGGTTAGGCCAACAAAAACGGCAAGGTTGTTTTCGATACTGGCTTGACGGTTTTCGTCGCTGCGCCAGATGTCAAATGTTGCTTCCCGGGCAATAAGGTTATCCAAGCCAAGGTCACTTACATTACCTGTTACAACTATATAGTCGGTTTGACGCATAAGTTCGTCGGTAATTACTGCTAACTCACCAAACGGAACAGGCTCTTCAAGGCCGTCGATTGTAATGTATAGGCTGTCTAAAACAGGTGGCGTATTATCTACCCAGAATGTTTTTTCGATAGTATCTTGGGCTTGTACCCAGCCTCTGCCAATGTTGTGCATAACTTTAAGAACAAGACGGTATTCGCCTTCTTCCAGGTTTAACCCTTCGCCAAATACTACAACGCCTCTGTGCTGCCTTAGGGTACTTCCCATTAAATTGTTAAACATAGACGGGGAGTGGAATGTGGCGTCAAGGTCATTTAGGCGCACGTCTTCGCCGTCTTCAACTACCCTATAAACGGCTATATCCATTTCAAATGTGCTGTTGGCAGTATATAAAACTGTCAGATAGCTGCCGAGTGCACGGTAAATTGGGTTGCCGTCGCTGTCATATCCGCCAAAGATACTGTGGGCGTATTCTCCGGTGGAAATTACAGGGCGAAGTAAAATTAAATCTTCGACAGGAGGAGGTATATCTTCTGGAGAAACGGCTACGGCTGCGTATGGCAGACGTGCTACAACTCTGTCGCCGTGGGATACTACTACGTAACCTACAAAGTGGCCGCGCAGGGCAGCATCTGCAGGGAGAGTTATACCCATGGTTAAGGCAACGCTTCTGCCGGCACGTACCATAACAGTTCTGCCATCCAGGTTAAGGGTGGCCCCGGGTTGTGCCTCTCTTGCGGTAAGATTTTGGACTATTGTAATTGTATAAGTGCGGTCTTGGGTACTTTCGTTTACAATGGTCATTGGCAGCCATGCGGTTTCGCCGGGGGCGACACGCTTAAAGCTGAATGAACCTGTACGGGCAGAGTGAACCACGTCACGGTCTACGATAAAATCATCATCGTTTACGTTAATAAACGGAAGCGTAACGTATACCATTTCCTCGGCTTCAATAGCGCGGCGTACATTAATTTGTCTTGCGCCGTCAAAAGGCCCTAGTGTATTTACGGGCAGTGTTTCGGCGGTATTCATGATACGGATTTTCATGTCTTCGTTTGTCCAGTTAAGGTTGTTATCGTTGCTGTACTGCACCATAAGTGCAACAGCACCCGAAACATGCGGTGCAGACATGGATGTACCGCTCATGTTGCCGTAACATACAGCATAGATTTCCGGATCTTGCATACGCTCGAACCAGTTGCCTGCGTTAATTCCCTGGCCAATCGGCCTCCAGCTTGTTCTTACAGACCATACAGACCAGCCGTGTGCGCCAATGTCCGGCTTAATTTCGTAACTGCTGCGAACAGGGCCGCGGGAAGAAGAACCGGCAAGTGTTGGTGGAGGAACAACAGGTGTATCCAGTGTAAAAGTGCTGATGCCATCGGCTTCATTAAGCAGATAGTAGGCAAAGTTAACACCGGATGCTGTTGGCAAGCTAAGGAAAGGAACATGTGCGTTTGCAGCTGCAATAGCGGGTACACCTGCTTGGTTGTTGCCTTGTACAACACCGGCCATGCCCAGCGCGTTTGCCATTGCGATAATATCTACAAAGGTAAAGCCTCTGCGTATCATAACCCAGCTTCCTTGGAAATAGTCAATTTCTGCCAAAGCTTCCAGCAAGTCTCCTGCAGGATCAAAGTACGGGTCTACATGCTCTTGAACAAGTGCGATAAAATCTGCAGGGGCACCAACACCAACATGGTTGGCGATAGGGGCTGCACCGGCATAAACTTGCGGCATTGCGTAAATTGTATGCACTCCGGTGGTGTTTTCTAAGTCGTTGCCAAATACAACATTTCCGTTCGGTAGTTCTGTCCAGTTTCCGTTCCATCTGGCATCGCCCGTAAAAATAGGTACGTTAGCGTTGCCGCCATGGAAGCCGAAGCTACTGGCGGCCCAGTTGCCCGCATCGTTAAAACCGGCAACGGTAATGGCCATAGTGGCCGCGCCTGCGTTACCTGTTGAAAAGAACGCGGTACCGCTGTTACCTGCGGAAATTACAAATGTAATATTTGGGTTAGAAAGCATGATGTTGTTAACAGCCATGGTGTTTATACGCATTGCGCAGCCTGCGCCGCCGCCAAGGGACATGTTTACAACGTCTGCGCCGTCACGGTTTGCCATTTCCATACCTGCCATAACAACAGTAGACGGGCCGCTGCCGCCAAAACCAAGTACACGGTAATGGATAGCCTTTGCGCCCGGGGCAATACCAAGAATCGAATCTGCGTGGCCCTCGACAGCTTGCCCTACAATTGTACCGGCAACGTGAGAACCGTGGTCTGTCATTTGTGCCCATGTTGGCCCGCCCGGTAAAGCTGCACCGGCATCTATGTCCCAAAGACGGTGGAACGGTGAAGTTTCCATAGGGTTGTTGCTCATCCAAAGGCCGCGGATGTCGCTGCGCGGGTAATCCTGGGGCTCAATATTTGCTTGGTCTGCCTGCATCATGTCACGGCCAACAAAATAGTAAGTTGCAGGCTGTCCTGTGCGTGGCAGCCCAAGATTGGGGCCATAGGTGTAAACATTTATATTTAACAACTCGTCATTTGAGATATTTATGCCTCTTCCGGCCATCCATTCCTGGGTTGGGAATGTACCGGTAAAAGCAGGATGCTTCCAGTCGATACCTGTATCAAGAACCGCTACAAGTACACCTTCGCCGGTTATGCCCATAGCGTGAAGGAAGTCGGCTTCCATTCTTGCGCGGCCTGCGCGCATACCCCGTGGTGTATCCAAGGAATGCGGGGCATAGAAATAATAATCATATTCATCAATTATAGGTTCCGGCGCGTAAACAGTAAAATCCGGATAAACAGCGCGGACTCCGGGCAGCCCGGCAACAGCTTCAACCATATTGGCAGGCAGTGTCAGTGCTACACCGTTAAACGCAACACGGTATTCCCACTCAATAGAGTAACTTTGGGCCATGGTACGTGCCAACGGGTTATGGAACAAACTGTCAAGCTGCTGACGGAAATTTGCGTGATCATCATTTACACGCTGCTCTGCCATCGCAACCGGAAGATGGTACCCTTCCAATTGTGCTTCAATTACCTGTACGGCTGCTGTTTGGTTTTCGAACATAACAATTACGCTTACGTCCGAGCTGTCTGCCGGTAAAGCATAGTTACCTTCGAAACCGACAAGACCGTAGTCCAGGCTTGCCTCTTGTACTTGCCTAAATGCCTCTAGGCGTTCGGCGGTAAGTTCAGCAACGGATTCATAGTTTGCACTAAATTCTTCTGCAGCCACGACAGGTGCCATTATGCTTACTGTAAGAATTAACGCAAGCAGAACAGCCATGGCTTTTTTTAGGTTACATTGCATTGGAAATCTCCTCTCCTGATAGGGATAATAATCCCACTTTGTACGATTTGGTAATTAGTAAAATGATTTGCTTCCCCTAAATATAGCCTCCTTCCATATTTATTTTTTTAACTTGACTTTTTCATGTGGGTAAAATTTGAAAAAAGTTACCACAACTTTCATATGACAGTCAATGGCATTTAATTTCTATAAATTTGCACTTTCTTGCCCGGCTTGTTACATGTTCCATATTATTGCTTGCCGTTCTTTGAAACTTTAACAGTTTGTTTGTATATGTATATGTGAGCAATCCAGATGCACAAAAGTTGTTACAAATTTTAATACTAATTGTCTTGTAATTTCTAAACGGGAATAACATCACCCCCTGATATCATGTTAGCCAATGTGATATCAGGGGGTGATGTGTTAGTTGGTGCAATGCATTATCAGCAAGACACGGAACAGTATGTCACACTGCTTTTTTACTTTTGTCTTCCAATCCTCTTCCAAGGCAAAACCGCCGTATGGCCCCCAGCCCCGTTCGCGGGAAGTTAATTTGTAATTCACATTCAAGTTGTCGTCTACAAGGGAAAGCAAGTGCTCATACTTGTTCCGCAGGAAATGAACCTGTTTAACAACCCCGTAGCGGGCGAACAACTCCATTAAATCGAAGTTTATATAGTTCTCGTCCATTAGGCCAAGGCAGTGCATTTGGTTGTGAATGAACGAAAGGCATGGTGATTTATACTTCCCTTTGTTGTATTCGTATACCATTTTGCTTTGGTCATGATGGAACGAGAACATGCGGTCCATGCTGTCTGCCAGCAGGGATATGTTTTTATCACTCCGCCAGCCTTGGCTGTGGGCAAGCATGCGAAGGTCGTAACTGCAGGGCCAGGCCACACCCGGTCTAAAGAACAGTTTGCGCTTGCTCATGTCAACTGCATCGTCGGCACTTGTGTAATTTAGCACGTTAGTAAATGCCGCAAAGGAAAGATTTATGTCGTGCTTTAGGTCGATAAAGTCGTTTTTTGGCAATATGTTTTCATACCCGGCCCTAAGAATTAGCGAGCTTCTAATCAGGTATAAACCGTCGTGGCCTTCCAGCCTGCATTCACGGAAATGAGGTTCGTCTAATAAAAACGCGCCAACAGCTTTTGAAATGTACTCGCTTTCCGGCGGGAAGCCTTTTTCTGCCAAGTACCGCAGACCAACCTCCATGTTGTCATACATGCCTACGCCTTGTGTGGGGCTTTGGCCATGGAAACCGTTGCCAAACCAACCGTCTGGCTTTTGGGATTGGATAACAGTTTGCACGTTACTTTGCGGGATAATTTTCTGCAGCAATTCCTCTTCTTCATGCACGGGCAAGTGGTTTAATACCTCCCGTTTTACCCGCAGCACAATAGAAGGGTCCGCGTAATTTAGCAAAAAGTCGATAATTTTATCACGCATAGGCACTCATAATTTCGGCTGCTTGCTTTTCGTTTTCGTAGGCGGCGTTAAGTAAAGCGACGATTTTTTCCCTAACGGCCTCATCGTTTATGTCTTCGCCGGATTTTGTTTTGTAAGCCGTCATCCACGCTTCGTAAACAGACTTGTAAATTTTCGCAAGCCGGGTTTCGTTATTTTTCTCAAAATATTTCCAGGCGTAATATTTTAGTTCCCCAAAGGTGCCAAGAAAATACTCCATGTTCCATGAGGCATCCGGGGTAAAACTCTCTTGAAAATGCTTGATAAGCGCGGGGTATGCCTCTAGGCCTTTCGCGTTGTCGCACCATTCCTCACCTTTTAAGTGCCCGGCCGCCATAGCCATAGTGCCTTTAAAAATGTCCTCCTGTGGTTTTTCAGTTTTTCCCACAATTGTAAGCACAGATAAAATAGGGATTTCCCGCTTGCCAAGGGCATCGTAAGGCATTTCGCCTTCCCCGTTAACCGCACGGGTGGCGAAGGTCTTGGCATCGTCGCTGTAGCCGGTAATCAGGCCCCATTCCGGTACGCCAATGTCCCAAGAAATGGCGGGAATGCCGTTGTTGATAGATTTTTTTATGATCTCGATTGCTTCCAGCCGTTTTTCTTCTTCAATGTCGTCCTGCCCCCAATAGCGGCCTGCATATTCGCATTTTAAGCCGCTGTTTTCTACCCACGGTTTCTGATGGTCGAAACTCCAAATGCTTGTAGCCGACGGACAAAAGTCTGCGGACACCCACATGCGGAAAGCAAAACCGCTTGTGGCGATAACGTCTTCCGCCAAATGTGCCCAAGGGCTGTTCTTTACCGCGCAGGAAAGGGCTTTGGCAAAGGAAAATAAGTAGCCCGTACTGTCGTGGATGTCTTGCCAAGTTACGTTTAGTTTTTTCATGATGACCTCCTATTTTAGCATCCCGGCATAGTGCAAAATCAACAACGCCCGGAATGTAATGTCACATGCTTTGCGGGTTTTGGTTCTCCAGTCGGTTTCCAGCTGCAAACCGTAAAAAGTTCGTATCCTAAACAAATCTTCTGCTACATTTGGCAGGCGGCAAATGCCGTCACTGTCTATGGAATCCGCAATTTCCTCCACAATTTCTTTTAGTGAGGGTACATAAGGGATTATGCCGGAGCGCGCGAATGTTTCAAGCAGTGTAAAGTGATACTTTCCGTTGTGGTCTTTCCCGTCGGGGCCAATGGGGCATAATATTGGGCTTGGATATATGCCGGAGCCCATAACCGTTAAGCCCTGTACGGGCAGCCCGCCCCCAAAGCAGCCAACCTGCGAACCGGGTATAAACGAAACAAGTTCCAACTCCCAAAAACCGTTTAAACGAGTCCAGAGAAAGCTGTATTTGTTGCGAAATATCGTACACATCGTCGTACCCGGCAATGGCCACATAACGGCAGCGGGTAAGGTTAGGGCCCATACCCGGGTATTTGAACTCGTCAAAAATCCGCCCTCTGTCGTTGAAACAGCGGTCATCCAAGGGGGTGTTCATGACGGGTTGGCGTTTTCAATTAAAAAATTAATCATTTGCTGTTTTACTTCCATGGTTATCCCTCACACTCTTTCTACCGGGATATAAATTTTTTGGCTATACGTGCGGCTGGCCTCCACATAGGTTTCAAATTCATAATCCCCGTTAACGTTATAGCCGCTTTGGGGCAGCCATGTTTCTTTGATATACTGCCATGTGCGGTGTACGGTGTTTACAAAGTCGAAGTGGGATGTTGGCGGCGTGGTAAAAACCGCGTACAACCCGCCGGGGATTTGTAGCTGAACCGTGCCTGTGGTGTCACCCTTCGCGTCATCGGTTTTGATACCGATAAAATAATCCAGCCGGTTAGCTTCGTTGTTCCAATAACATACGCCGTAATCCGGCACGGTTTGCCCGCCGGACAGTTTAGCGGATAGTTTTTTGCAATTGTACCAATTCCAAAATTTTGGGATGTAACCTTGGCAATTTGCAAAGACCGTTAACCCGAAACCGTCGATGGCCATAATTCCCGGTACAACCTCAAAGGGTGGCACCTCAAGCCGAAAACGGCTGAACAGCTTTAAACTGTTTTTGGCCCTTTTGTATTCCGTGGGCAGGATATTGTGTTCGGTCTTAAACGCCCGGGTGAAATTTTCTTTGGAATTAAACCCGTACTCAAAAGCGATGTCCGAAATTAGCCGCCCTGTAGTAGTGTCAACTTCGCGCACAATTTCCGAAATACGCCGTTTTCGGATATAATCCGCAGGTGTAAGGCCCGTTACCTGTTTAAATATCCGCAAAAAATGGTATCCGGAATAACCTGCCGCTTTTGCAATACCGGCAAGGCTAAGCTCGGTTTTGAGGTTTGCTTCAATGTAATCCAGCGCGTATTCAATGCGTTCTTTGTAATCCATAGTCACACCATACCTTATTTGCAGCCGCAAGGATTGATAAATATTGCGGAATTTCTATAAATATACAGCGTGCAGATAAGCAGGACAAGACCAGGGTTAATATTTGTTAACCTTGGGGGATTTTTGCGTCCAATTTTTGTATAATTAAACATCAATAGACAAATAAGGGTATTTAAACAAAAAAGGATGGTGGCTTTTATGAGAGTCGGAATTAAAACTATTGGCATTGTTGCAATTGCTGTACTTTTATTCACAAATGTGTTTATGTTTTATTTGTTGTACAGTCAAAGACAGGCACATGATGCGCAAGAAGGGAATTTGTATTACGCATTATTGGCCACGGCCCCACTTTGGAGTGATATTGGCCTTGTCAACCCTACCCGTGCAGAGGCAACAACCAATAAATCTTCCGCCACTGCAATAATGCAGTTTTACGAAGAGCATCTTGTAAACATCCGGGAAAACTGCCCTATTCGGTATACAGAATTCTGCTGCGCCAGGGACGAAAAAATCAGCCGCGATTTTCAGCAGCTGTTAATTGACGGCTTCCGTTACGATAATCTTGCAAAAACAAAGCCGTTTACATGGGAATATGTTTACATGGTTTTAAACAATGTATATTTCTATTTTGCCAAAAATTATAACGGGCAAACCCGTGCAGGCAGTTACACCGCAGGCAGGTCCAGTAATTTGTCTCATCTTTATGTAAGTACAGAAAAGCCAAGCCCTTATTGGTTTGCCTTTACAGTGTTTCACGAATTGGGCCATGCTTTTGGGCTGGGGGAAACCTTGTCAAATTTATTGGCAGAGCAGTTTTTAGGCCTGGACCGTCCGCTTATGACATGGCGGAATTTAGCTTATAACCCTACCTTTGACCGCATACTGCTTCAAAAAGTAGGTGCAATTCGGCTTTGGGATGCTGCATTTTATTCCAATGCTGCTTTTGGTAAACTGTGGGACGAGTATTTTGGCCATATTGTTACACATGACGAAATACAAATTGTAAGAGGTGTTTACTTAACAAGTATGCTGCGTGCAGAAACTGCCGCAAGTTTTGAAAGGTTTAGCAAAACTACTTTAAGAAAATCATTTGACATAATATACACCAATTTCAAACGGCTTACGGGCATATATGGGCAGCCAATGAATGACACTGTACGAAGGACAGTCCAAAATGAACTAAGGCAGGAAGTTGATATGTTTCTACGTTTTGCAAAACGGCAAAGCAATATACGAACATCCGCATCTGTTTTAGACTGGGTGTTATGTAACCATCGTTATCGCTACAACCTTACCCGTAACCAATCGCGTAATCGTTAGTTGTGTTGATAGGGGTGTGACCGTTAATGAAGCGTATCCTAAAGCATAAAAAGAATATTATTGCTGCTGTTATTACGGTGCTGTTTTCTGCAAATGTACTTATGATACTTGCGCTTGTAATGGAAAGACAGGCCAACATGCAAGAATCATCTTATGCGGATTTGTATTACGGCCTATTGGCTGCTACTCCGCTTTGGAGTGATATTGGCTTTGTCAACTCTACCCGTGAAGTAGCTGCAACCAACAAGTCTTCCGCCACTAAAATAATGGAGTTTTACGAAGAGTATCTTGTAAACATCCGGGAAAATTGTCCTATTCGGTACACAGAATTCTGCTGCGCCAGGGACGAAGAAATTAGCCGCGCTTTTCAGCAGCTTTTGATAGACGGTTTCCGGGAAGATGAGCTTGCCAAAACAATGCCGTTTACTTGGGAATATGTAGAAATGGTTTTAGGCAATGTCATTTTTTACTTTGCAAAAAATTATAACGGGCAAACTCGTGCGGGAAGCTATACGGCAGGAAGGTCAAGTAATTTGTCTCATCTTTATGTATGTACAGATAAACCAAGCCCGTATTGGTTTGCGTTTACCGTGCTTCATGAACTTGGTCACGCTTTTGGGCTGGGGGAAACCCTGTCAAACTTACTTGCAGAACAGTTTCTGGGCCTGGACCGCCCACTTATGACATGGCGGAATTTAGCATACAATCCCACATTTGACCGCATAATACTTCATGAAGTGGGGGCAATTCGGCTTTGGGATGCCGCTTTTTACTCAAACGCAGCTTTTGGTGAACTTTGGGACGAAGTTTTTGGCCACATTGTTACTCACAATGAAATGGAAATAGTAAGAGGAGTATATTTAACCGGTATGCTGCGTTCCGAAATTGCCCCAAGTTTTGAACGGTTTAGTAAAACAACGCTAAGAGATTCGTTTGATATAATTTACATCAACCTCAAGCGGCTTATGGGCGAATACGGGCCTACTATGGACAGCGGCACAAGAAGGATAGTTTATGCAGAATTGAGGAAGGAAGTTGAAATACTTGTAAGCTTCGCCGGGCGGCAGAGTAAAATGAAACCGTCTCCATCAGTTTTAGATTGGGTGCTGTCTAACCACCGCTACCGTTATAATACCCCCTGATATCAGGGGGTAAGTTTGTGTTGCATCAAAGGAATCAATCCAGTATACTTTTGGCAAGACTATAAAAAAGCGAGAGGAAGATTGTAAAATGCGTAAACCGAACTACACCCAGCTTTTGAAAGTACTTAACAAGCAAGCACCGGACCGCCCCACATTGTTCGAATTTTTCTTAAATGGCCCGCTGCACGTGGCACTTACAGAAGAGGATTTTGTGCCGATAAACGACGAGTTTGATTGGACACGCCGTACAATCCATGCCTTTAAAAACGCGGGCTACGACTATGTGACATCTCAAGCCAATGGTTTTGGTTTCCCCGCAAACCAAAGGGAACGTAAGTCCACAATATCCTTAAACGATTCCAGTACAATTTACGATTGGGAAACATACGAGAAATATAAATGGCTGGAGCCGGAAGATTTTGACCTTAGCCATTACGACAAAATGACACCGGAACTGCCGGAAGGCATGAAAATAATTGCTCACGGCCCAAGCGGTGTGTTGGAAAATACAATCAGCCTTGTGGGTTACGATAACCTGTGTATTATGCTTTACGATGATCCCGCCCTTGCAAAGCAGGTATTTGACGATGTGGGCAGCCGTCTCTTAAAATATTACCAGCAAGCGGCATCTCATGATGCTGTGTGTGCCCTAATTTCCAACGATGACTGGGGCTTTAAAACCCAGCCGATGCTAAGCCCTGCGGATATGCGAAAATATGTATTCCCTTGGCACAAAAAAATTGTGGAAGCGGGTCATGCACACAACAAGCCTGTAATTTTGCACTCTTGCGGCCAGGCCGAAGAAATTATGGAAGACATTATCGAAGATATGAAGTTTGACGCCAAGCATTCCTTTGAAGACAATATTATGCCAATAGAAGAATGTTATGAAAAATACAAAGGGCGTATCGCGCTTTTGGGCGGTATAGATGTTGGCTTTGTTTGTACCGCAGCACCGGAAGAAATTTCTGCACGCTCTGCGGCTATGATTAAGCGGGCAGAAAAAGACGGGGGCTATGCCTTGGGTACCGGCAACAGTGTACCGGAATATGTACCCCACGAAGGTTATTTTGCAATGATTGACGTGGTGCGGAAGGGTTGCATGTAATGTCAAATAATTCGGTAGAAATAAATATGAATAACTCGCTTTTAACGGCACATTACATGCCGCGGCCCCGTATCGACAAAATGCTTGCTCAGGCAACCCGCGGCAGGTTGGTTTGTGTTGTGGCGGGCGCAGGTTATGGCAAAACACAAACTGTCCGTCACTATATGGAACAGCAGCCGAATTCCGTAGCCAGGTGGCTGCACCTTACGGAAGCTGATAATATTACATCCCGTTTCTGGGAGCATCTTGTCCGTACTGTTGCTTTTGACAACCCGGAGCGGGCTGCGAAGTTACGCGAATTTGGCTTCCCGGAAACCCTTGCCCGTTTCAAGCAATTTGCCGATGTGTTCGAAAATGCCCAATACAATCTTCATAAATCGTTTTTTGTGTTAGATGATTTTCATTTAATACACTCAAAGCACATCCTTAAATTTATCGAACGCTGCGCCCATCTTAAAATTCATAACTTATGTATTTTTATCATCTCCAGAACAGAGCCAAATGTGAATACTGTGTCGCTGTTTGCAAAAGGACGCATCAGCATTATTACGGAAGATGAATTACGGTTTACGGAAGATGAAATTGCCGAGTTTATGCAGTTCCGCGGGGTTTCATTTTCAAGAAATGATTTAATAAAATTTTCAGATGCCACAAAAGGCTGGGCAATCGCAATTCAGCTTCTTTCTCTGGTTCTAAAAAGAGTGCCGGGAAATACCGGCCTTGCCCTTGATACAATGAAACAAAATATTTTCAGGCTATTTGAAACGGAAGTTTTTGAGGGCTTGCCGGAAGATGTGCAAAAAACCATGATTAAAATAGCTTTGGTGTCAGATGTACTCGTGGTACTGTTACACGAGCTTTCCGGTATTACGTCATTCATGCAAAGCCATAGTCAGCTTGCGTCGTTTATATGGTTTGACAGTTTAAGCGGTAATTGCAGAGTTCACCCTCTTTATTTAGAATTTTTGCAAAGCAAGCACGAAATTTTATCCTGCGATGAAAAGCAGGACACATACCACCAAGCCGCGCAGTGGTGCATGGACAACAATTTTTATGTGGACGCAGTAGGCTTTTTTGCAAAATCCTATCAATACGACCGTATGGTGGAAATACTGTTTTCTTATCCGCTTAAATTACCTCACGACACATGCGAATATTTCTTAAAAATTTTTACCGGTATAGAAGCAGATGACGAAAACAATAGCGTTTTAATGCTAAAAAATTACTTTATACCGCGTATGCTTATTGGAACAGGCCGGTATGAAGAAGCTAAAAGGTTAACACACGACATTATACAAAAATGGGAACAGCTTGACTCTAAAATTGCATATAGAATTTTACAGGTTAGCTACAGCAATCTGGCTTATATTGATATGTACGACTGCACGGTTACACATAAATATAAAGCTCCAAAGTATATAAAAAAATCTGTGGAATATTCTAAATTGTCCCCCGAGCCGCCTGTAAAGGCAGCAGGTCCTTTTTACGTTCCCGATGTCAGATCATATGCCTGTCTTGTTGGTGAGGGTGCGGGCCTGCTTGGGGTCGAACAATTTTTGCAGGCATCCAGACAAGCGGCAGAGTATATTTCTGAAACGCATCATAACATGTACTATGGTTACGACGATTTAGTAGCTTGTGAAATCGCATATTTCAAGAACCGGCTTGATTTGGCAAAAAAACATGCCCACCAAACAATAATAAAAGCCCGGGAAAAAAAGCAATACAGTATTGAAGCAATGGCAGAGCAGTATTTGCTTCGTATGGCATTGCATGACGGCGATGTTCAGATGACAAGGGAAATACTAAGGCAATGGCGCAGTTACCTGGTGACCCCTAATTTTTGGAACAGTCAGTTATTGTACGACTTAACCATATGTTTATTTTACTCTTTGATAGGGCTTCCCAAAATGTCGCCCACATGGTTAATTATGAACGAAAAAGAGGCCAGGACAGAAGTTCATATTCCCGTTGCGGAACTGATTGCCTACTTGAATAATTGCCTGGCTTCAAAAAAATATAATCAAGCACTTACTGTCTTGTATAATTCCTCTCCAAGGCAGCCGCAGCATAGGTTTTTATTTAGTGAACTGCAGTTCCCGCTAATTGCTGCTGTTGCAAAAGTAAAAACAGGCGATGTGGATGGCGCAATGGAAGATTTTGCACGGGCCTATACATTATCTTGCAACGGCATATTCGAGATGTTTTTTATAGAGATGGGCAAAAATTTACATCCGTTGGTAGCTGCCGCACTGGAGCAAAAGAATTGCGGCATCCCCATAGAGTGGCTGAAAAAAATCGATAGAAAAGCCTCTATTTATACAAAAAAAGTTGCTGTTATCAAAAATGCCTTTGATGAAGACAAAAACACGCAAAAAATAATCAAGCTCTCTGAAAGGGAGCAAGAAGTATTGCAAGATTTGTACTACGGCCTTTCCCGGGATGAAATTGCGGAAAACAGGTACCTGTCTGTTAATACAGTCAAAAAAATATTGCAATCCATATATACCAAACTAAACGCTAACAATAATGTCGATGCTATACGGATTGCAATTAAAAACAAAATGATAGAGTAGGTTATAAACTAACATCCAAATATGTGGTTGACAAGCGCGCATAATTAGCACGGAGAGGTTAGCATAGTGCTAAGTTTCCGGCAGAGGAAGAGAGATTAATTATCTGCGGTATTTGTCAACCACATGTTTGGATATTAATTTATAAGCTTTCCGATTAAAACCATGCGGGCATCATTAAATTCGTAGCTGCAAGTAGAAAGTGTAACTATTCTATCCGTTGCCGTTGCGCCAATTGCCTTGTAGTACCGCGCGGTGTTTCTTACATATTCAAGAAAATTAAGCTTGTCTGCTTCCGATACAATGTTTGGGTTGTATATTACCGGGTCATCGGGCTTTATTACTGAAAAAGCCATAAACTCAATTTCGTATGTTTCGTCAGCTAAAAAGATAATGCCTGTTCTGTTGTTATCAAAAAAGGTTTGATCGTTGAAATCTTTTAATGTGCCAAACATGCTGCCGTTTTTCATATTATGGCCAAAAATAACAGTGTTGAAATCTGAAAAGCTGCTGCTGTTGCGGTAATCCATAAAGATTGTACCGGCCTGTGCCGCGTTTTGGTCTAAATCCCTGCGCAAGTAGAAATCGTTATCATGACTTTGTGCAAAAGGATAGTCGATTTGCGTATTTGGGATTGTAAGCCAGCCAACAACATCGGGATACATCGCTTGCAAATTTATAAAGCTTTGATTTACTGCAGGCCCCGCAGGTTGTTCCGGCAGCTCTGCAAATTCCAATGGCGGGGTGTGGGAAGCGGAAGTAACATGCACCGTCTGTGGCTGCGGCCTGTACTGCAGTAACCGACTGTGCATTTCCGCTTCCCGGGCGTACTCTTGGTTGATACTCCATAGTTGATAACCGCTGTAGCTAATTACGGCTGCTAAAACGAGTACACCGCATCGCAAAAGTAGTCTTAGTTTCAAATACCCCGCCTCCTTTTTAGCCTCCTGTCCACTAAAACGATAAAAATCAATAATACAACAGAAACGGTTATCAGCGTTATCCAAAGTAGTTGATTACTAAAATCCCCTGTTTTGGGGCTGGTCCCGGGTGTGCCGGGGCCGGGTTCACTTGGTAAACCGGGTTCGTCCGGTGCAATTGGCTCTGCCGGAACGGGCGGCTCAATAGAGGGTTCGGGTTCGTTATCCGGTACGCCCGGTTCGGTTGGCGGTTCGGGCGCATATGGTTCATCCGGTTTGCCCGGCGGAGTAGTAATTGGCGTGTTTTCATTTATTATTACATCCGGCTCCGACGTTGACGGTGGATGCCAAGCTATTTCCTCTTCCGGTTCCGGCAAGTCTTCCCCCGGTGGGAATGGACCGGGTATACCGTTGTAGATGTGAGTAAAACTGATATTTGGCATTTTAATACCCGGGTTAATATAAACTGTGGTTGTTACTTGCAAATCGTCGGTAACATATATTTGAATGGTGTAAACCGTCCCGTCTACAGTAAAGCCGGGCCTTGCGTCTGTTATGCAGCGCAGCTCGTAAGTGAAGATCCCCGGAGTGTCAAAAATAATTGGTTCCAATTGTATTTCGGCTGCTTCGGTTATTGTAAACATATAGCCTTCCGGGCTGCTGCCATAGGGCATAGGAAAATCATTGCCGTTCTTAGGTGTCAGCAAGTACGTGAATGTTGTCGCAGGCGGGGTGTATAAATGATTACTTACAATATTTTGTTCCACCGTAAGGATAACTTGCTGTGTGTTTGAGGCATGTACTGCCGGTGCAAACAGAACACCCGGTAAAAAGAGTGCAGCCAGGCCTGCCGCAAGTAACTTAATTTTACGCATTATTATCCACCTCCTTGGATGTTGAAACACGGTTTTTTATCCAACCCATAACCTGCTCCCAAAGGTCGGGGAGTTTGTCTATGGTTGGTATAACTGATGGCGGAGTTTCTGCCGGTATTACTTCAAATGGGTCGCTCTGGATATCTTCGACGATTTTTGCAACTAAGATGTCGCGCCCGCTTGTAGAGTTTGGCGAGCAGGTGGAAAGCAATATAATGCGGTCTTCTGCTGTAACCGATACGTCTTTGCGGGTATTAATTGCCATGTCCAAAATTAGATCCAAATATGCTTGCCGGGCTTCTTGTTCTACAATGTTTACCCTAAAAATTTCCCTGTCACCGGCACCCGTATGCACAAAGGCGAAAAACTCTAAGCCGTATTCTTTTCCGTCTACAAACAGCTTTCCGTACTTACGTGCGTCAAAGTAGCTTTTATCGGAGAACAGTGCGATTTCGCCAAACATAGCTCTGCTTTCCATGTGGTGTCCGTAAGTGATGTTGTTGAAGTCTGAAAAGTCCGGGCTGTTCCTGTAATCCAGAAAGATTGCGCCGGAAAGAGAATACCGTCCTTCCGCGCTTGTGTTTACATACCTCATATTATCTAAACCTTGTACCATCGGGTAGTCGATGTTTGTCCCATATACGGTTAGCCATGCAAGAACATCCGGGTTTATTGCCTGTAACTGTTCAAAAGAAACACCTTCGTTTTCTATTGTAGGCTTGTACCTTTCGTACCGGCTGTGGCTTGCGTTACTGTATACTTGGCCGGAATCCCATAATGCGTAACACCCAAAGGCAAGCAGCAGTAAAATGATTACCAGAACAAAAGTATTTATTGTACCGTTTACCGCCCGTATTGTTATAATTCCAATTTTTTCCGGTGTATTCATATGGGGCTCCTCCATTCATAAGTATTTATGTAGGGGGGTGCCGAAACAGCACCCCTAATTTATTTATCTGTAAGCTGCATAGCTTCTTTTGCGGGATTTAACCGCGATGAAGCCGATTAGGGCAAGTACAGACAATGCGATTAGTCCAACGAAAGGCAGGTTGTTAATGTTTAAGCCTGTAGGAACTACGCTGGCACGGTTGTTGGTAAATGCCGCGATGTTTGCTGCTTCCCCTACAAACTGGGTGCCTGTTTCCAAAGGCCTCTCCGGCTCTTGGTTAATTGTTTCCCCGGCAGTGCCGTTTGTTGTAACTACTACGGTTTGCACGTAGCCTGCGTAATAATCCTCTGTAACTGTGTAGCTTGTACCGACAGGGGTATCAACAAATACTAGTCTTTGCCCGTGCTTTAGCCTGAAGCCTGTAGGGCCGGTGGAAGAAACATTAATGTAGTCATAGCCGTCGGGATTTGCTATTGCCAGTGAACTATCCACTACGTTGTCCAAAAGTCCCGGCAGCTGGATAACCACTTCGTTATCGCCTACGATACCTACAACGTATGCTTTGTAGTATGGCGGGATTTCTTCCACAAGAATAGGGATTGTAAGATTTAGGTTGAAATTGAACGGCCGGGTTGTGTCACCTAAGTCGCCGCTAACAGTCTTGCTGATTACCAGTGTAGACTCATCAACAGGGTTGGGTTTGTCCGGTTCTTCTGGGGCGTTGGTTTTAACATAGTCGTTGGTGAATGTCATATGGCTGTACGTGAAACCTGGTCCACCACCTGGGGTAGGGTCAACTTTAGTACCTACCTCCCAGCCTTCGTCTTCTCCATCCTTTACAATCGCGCCTATACCGTATACGTATGTGGTGCCGTCGATTGGCATTTTATTTGCCACATAAATATTCAACTCGTATTCGGCAGTTGAGTAGCTGAGTGTTTGATAAGGCTCATCGTCATCGATGAGGTCGTTGGTTTCTTTAATTTCTGTTACTTTGTAGACAAAGTGGCCTGCGTGCGGGAATGTGATGTCCTTGAGAATATCACCGGTTTCTTTGTCAATGGTGATAATGTTGTTTTCCGGGTTATGTGGGCGGGTATCACTCGCATCGAATTCTATTTTTATGATACCTTCATCGCCAAACACCGGCATGGTGCGGATCGCATCTTCCGAGTCGTCTCCGTTTACACTGTCTGGTACGATTTTGAACTTAAATACTGCATCCGGTGTGGTGGTGCCTATTGGCATCCTAAAAAGTTTAGTAATGGCTACCTGTACCGGGTTATCCTGGTTTGCGGCTTGTAGGGCACCGTCTTCCAATACTGTTGGCGGGTTTGCCCAAACAACTGTTGAGAGACACATGATAAATGCCAATGCAAGCGCAAGAACTCTGGATGCTTTCTTTGTTGTTTTTAACATTACAATCTCCTCCTGGGATTTTTATTTTTTATTAAAACTGCTACAGGCCTCTTCGCCGTATCACAGTAATAACCGTTCCTAATGTGTCGCTTGTGTTAACCGGGCCGTATACCCGGCTGTCTGCCGCGCGCTCTCTGGCGTCGCCCAAGACAAACACTTGACCTTCCCCTACAGTTAGGGGAAACGTTAATCCGTTATCGTAACGCCATGTTTCTTGAAAAATTTCCGGTTCATGCTTTAACGCTCCGTTTATAACTAAGCCATTTTCTACAATGTCTACGGTGTCACCGGCACTTGCTACAACCCGCCTTATTTGGCGTTGGCCCCGGAAATCCAGTAACAGAAGATCTCCGGCGGCATAGTTTTTGTTTAAGCGGTAGAACAGCAGTAAATCGCCATCCTGTACCATGGGTATCATGTCCGGGTCTGTATTGCGGTGGAAGCCATAAATAAATGTGAAAATTAACGTAAAGCTTATTGCGACTATTACAATTTTTATAACCAGTGCCCCAAGTTCCCGCCATACGGAGGGTACATATTGTGGTGGCTTGTCCGGTTTGTTTGCGGTCATACCTAAGTGCCTCCTCTCATAAACTTCTGTGTTAAGCAGCTCAGCAACGATTACATTTATATTTTACTTCGTTAGTGTTTTTGCAAATACACCCAATGGGGTATTAATTTTGGTATTATTTGAACTTTTTTTACGTACCCTTTCCGGGGCTACTCTGTGGTTAACGATATGCGGTGTAAGTGTAGGCTTACCCCCTGATATCAGGGGGGGCTGCTTATCCTATCCGGGTTCTTCTGCGCCTGATAATTGATGGAGTAAACACAGGTATGACTGCTAAGGATACCAGCCCGGCCAACAGCATTAATCTTTCGATGTCGCCCACATCTACACCGGTAGGCGGGATGTATTCCATTTCATTTATAAAGCTGATGATGCGGTTTTCTGCCATAGCCAGCATTGAGGTGTCATTACTGTTACCGTCGGCATTTTCGTTTTTGCTGTCTGTAAAGGACGCGGCGTATCCTGCCGGGTCTTCGATAATTTGCACATGGTAGGTAAGCGGAATATCTTGGATTACTATTGCTTGACCATGGCCCAAAGTAAACATTGCGCTTCCGGTGCTGTCCAAAATTAAAGTGCCGTTTTGCGGCGGTGCTGCGCCCAACCCCGAAATAACATCACCGATGTAACTGAATTGCGTATCTGCGGGCAGCGGTATAACACCGTCGGGGCCTGTAAATGTGATTGTAAAGTCGAATGTCTTGGTCAAATTGGCTGTGATGCCTGTTATTGTTTTAGAGACAGTTAAAGTGGTAGGGGGAATTTCTTTGAAACCGGCAATTGCGTGGGTATGGGCAGTTATAGGTATGGTCAAAGGTGTAACATCGCCGCCGTTCGTATAATTGAAAGACGCGTTTGTATCATCTCTTGTACCTATTCTCCACTCTTCAAACCACTGCGCCGGGTCTGCGAAAAAGATGACTTCTGTGTTGTGTATTACATAGTCGCCACTGTTGATAATTGTATCGGTATTGTTAACGTTAGCGGTTACTTGGCCAATATCGGTTTCGGATTCAAAAGTTACTTCCCAAAGTCTCACACCTGTCGCATTAATGTCATAATTTGTGAAAGCGTGATTGATACCGCCATGCCAAGTTAAGCTTAGAGTTCCCGGGTTTACCTGAGGGTTATTTCGTGCTCTTTCATCGTCTACCTGTATACCTTGACGCGCTATATTTCCGGCAAATACAATTTCTTCGGCAATGGTGACATTCCTAAGATTATTAACAGGGTTATCGACAAAAATTCCGCCGCCATTGTTACCGGTGTTGTTGGAAATAATTCCGGCTGATATTGTTAAAGTATTGTTACTGTTGTTTGAAAAAATTCCGCCGCCATTCGTACCGGCAGTATTGCCGGTTATTTCACCGCCGGTTATTGTTGCTGTAGAGTTATTCCACACTGCAATGCCGCCACCGCCAAAGGCCGAACGGTTTCCGGTTATTTTACCGCCTGTCATTACCAAGCTGGCCTCGTCAAGCAGCAACAAACCTCCGCCAATTCCGCCTCCCGCAAGGTTGCCGTCATCAATACCCGCTTCGTTGCCTTCTATTATTGTTCCTTCCACAATTGTTACTGTCCCGCTACCGTTAAACTGTGTGCCTTCTCTTTTTTGTGCCCCAATCCCTGCGCCGTGCCCCCTTGAACGGTTAAATGATATGTTTTTTTCGGTAACAATAATATTGTTATTATCATCTAACAGGTTGGCTGTTGTAAAAGAACCGCCCATAACCCATACACCGCCGGCACCCCGACCGGTACCCTGTGCCGTGTTATGAACTATAGAGCCGCCATACATTATAACGGAAGCATTTGGGCCAATATCAATACCACCGCCTTCAAGGGTTGAAGTGTTTTGTGAGATTTCTCCGCCGTACATTTCAAAAGTTGAACTTCCGCCTACAAATACACCGCCGCCGCCTTGGAAGTTTGCGCCAGTGAAAGTAGCCGCAGTATTTAGGGAAATTAAGCCGCCATTCATAACAAATCTTGCATTTCCATCTGTGTATATGCCGCCGCCGCCATTTGCGAAAGTGTTGTTTGTAGACACAGCACGGTTATGGGTAATTTCACCGCCGTTCATTGTTAACATACCGGAGCCCAATACACTTACGCCGCCGCCGCGGTTAGTCCACTGGTTGTTTGTTATAATGGCTCCGTCTTCTATAATCAAATGCCCGGTTGTACTAACGTGTATGCCGCCACGGTCAGTATTGCCTGCCGGAAGGTTGCTGCGTAATGTAATGTTTGCTAACCGCAGTGTACCGTTTACTGTAAAATGCCGGTTGGTAGTGGCACTTTGCGTAATAGTAAAAGGCCCCCCTGTTACGTTTGGGTCGCTTACAATTGTAATATTTCTGTTTGCCGGAATAGTCAGCCCGCCAGAGATACCCAAATCAATATCACTTGTAATGCCGATTACACCCGAGCCGTTAACGGGTATTGCGTTAATACGCGTAGATAACTCTGACCTATTAGCTGCCCTGTGAGTTATATCAAATACTTCATTGTTGAGCATAACAACACCGGCTAAATGGGTTTGTTCTGCAAACAGTGTTATTAGTACAAGGTCATCACCAAAGTCGATTTCATAAGCCCAGTTTGCGGGTAAATCGAAGACGATGTGTTCTTCTTCAATAACTATTTGTGGATTAAGTGACTGCAGTGTAATTATGATGTTGTCTTGTTCCTCATCATTTATTACTTCGTAATCAATTTCCGGGGATGCAGTAACGGTTACGTTCCGCTCATCGTCTACTACTATGCTAATTTCCGGTCGCGCAAGGGCAAGCTGCTGCGGTATTAGCATGATAGATAGGCGATCCATGTCAATTTCATAAGTCCACAAGTCCGGAACATAAACAATTATTTCATCTTCGGTAATTTCCAAAAATGTTGTGCTGTCTTCCTCAAGCTCTATGCCCGGGTTGTCTAAAAAAAACATGATTTCAATGATGCCTTCGCCATAGTTATTCAGCACATCGTAATGGATTGATGACAATGTTTTAACGGTTACATTGCGGTACTCGTCCACGCTTACATAAATTTTGCCGTTAAACGGGACAATTGTGACAGTGTTTGCATCCAAGTCAATTTCATAGTTCCACAACTCGGGTACGGTAACGTTAATCTCATCTTCGGTAATTTCAACATCCGTGTTGTCTACAAAAAACATGACAACAATATTGCCTTGGTTATCTTCATCGTCTGCAATTAGGTAGAAAATTTCCGGTGAAGAGAAAATGCTTATATTGCGCCCGTTGTCCACATGAATATTAAGGAAGATGTTCTCATTCTCTTCGTCGTTGGGTATTTCCGGTTCGGGCGCAGTTTCCTCTGTGTCGGTATCTTCTTTGTTAACATCGTCTGTATCATTTTCGTCTGGTTCGTTGTCATCTGTATCCTCGCCATTTTCTGTATTGTCAGGTTCGGTTTCTTCCTCTTCAGTTTCTTCCATTTCGGTTTCTTCCGTTTCTTCTGTTTCTTCTGTTTCTTCTGTTTCACCCGTTTCTTCCGTTTTTTCCTCGGAATCCGAAATGTCCTCTTCAGACTCTTCAATGTCTTCAAGGTTTTCGGGGCTGCCCTCATCTTCATCTTCGTCTGTAGGCGCGTCCTCGGTGCCGGTAAAGTCATCTGCACCAATTTCGTAATGCTCGTCTGTAGGTGTGTCACCCACAGCAAATGCGACTTTAGGCAAAACGGTACCGGACACAAGAAAAAATACTAAAATGATTGATAAATAACGTTTCATTTTTATCCCCCTTCCAATAGGCTAATGGCTATGTTGGTATTTTATCTTTATCACAGTTATGTAAATACACCCATAAGGGTGCTTTTTTTGATACATTTTGTGCTTGGTTATGTCCTCCTTCTGCGTCTGATAATGGCTGGAGTAAAAACAGGTATGACGGCTACCGATATAACTGCGGCCAACAGCATTAATCTTTCGATGTCGCCTGCGTCTACTCCGGTAGGGGGTGTGTATTCCAATTCATTTATAAAGCTGATGATACGGTCTTCTGCCATGGCTAACAATTTGGTGTCATTACTGTTACCATCGGCACTTTCGTCTTCACTGTCTGTAAAGGACGCTGTGTATTCTGCCGGTTCTTCAATAATTTGCACATGGCCGCTAAGTGGAACATCCCGGATTACAATGGCCTGGCCATGACCTAACGCAAACATCGCGCTCCCGGTGCTGTCTAAAATTAAGGTACCGTTTTGCGGTGCTGTTGCACCCAACCCGGGAATAACATCACCGATGTAGCTGAATTGCGTATCCGCAGGCAGTGGTGTAACTCCGTCCGGGCCTGTAAATGTGACTGTAAAGTCAAATGTCTTGTTCATATTGGCTGTAACGCCTGTTATTTTTTTT
The DNA here is from genome assembly GCA_009786175.1 of Bacillota bacterium. The sequence goes on from WQTQ01000233.1 coordinate 26,834, forward strand.
GTTACGGTTAGTGTGGTGAATACAACCACATTAAAATTGGCAATTACTTGGGTGTGGGCAGTTATGGATATGGTCATAGGTGTAACATCGTCGCTATTTTTGAATACGAAAGGCGCGTTTGTATCAGTTTTTGTACTAATATCCCATTGCTCAAACTGCTGCTGCGGGTGTGCGCTAAAAGTAACTTGTGTGTTTCCGGGAACATAATCGCCATCGTTAATAATTGTGTTGGTTCCGTTTATTATGGCAGTTATTTCGCCTGTACCGGTTCCCACTTCATACGTTACTTGGAATAGAGGGAAGCCGGTTGTAGTATTGATGTCGTAATTGGTAAATGCGTGGTTGTTACCGCCATGCCAGGTCAAGCTTACAGTCCCGGGGTTTATCTGAGGATTGTTTTGCGCTCCTATATCGTCTACTTTGACGCCGTTATGTGCCTCATTTTTTGTAAACGAAACCCCTTGCCCGATAATGACATTGCCGCGGTTGCCGAAAGCTACAAACAGACCGCCGCCGTCGTTAGCGGTATTGTTTCTGATGGTACCGGAATTCATAGTAAACCCGGTACCGGTTGCTATATGGATACCGCCGCCGCCTACAACCGCGTCGTTATCATAGATATTTACATTTGAAGACAGGGTACGGATACCTGCGCCAAGAGCAGCCACGCCGCCGCCGTATTGTGAGGCTTTATTTCCGTAAATATTAGTACCTGTACCGGTCCAATCGCCGCCCATCCAATATATACCTGCACCTGTTCCTGCACCTGTCAGTGATTCATTGGAGTGAATTTCGCCGCCGTTGGTTTCGAGTGTACCTGTGGAAACAAATATTCCGCCGCCTACAGGAGCTTTGTTATCATAAATTTTGCCGCCGTTTATCCTGATAGTTTGAGCATAACTTGATGGTGGATTTGGTGGCAGGTAGCTTGCTCTCATATCCAGACCGGCTATGCCGCCGCCTTGGATATTTGCCGTATTATGCGCAATTATTCCGTTATTTAGTGTGAAGCTGCTGGTGTCAGTTCTTGAGTTGGTGGAAATGGTAACCTTTATACCGCCGCCTTCCTGCGCTGTATTGTTAATGATTTTACCGCCATTTATTACCAGCGTAGAATTATTCCATACCAAGACGCCACCACCACCATCAGTATGTGCTATGTTATTATCAATTAACGTTCCGTCTTCGATTGTAAGATTCCCTCTGTCATGGACATCAATGGCACCGCCCCAATTTGCTTCGTTTTTGTACAAAACAATATCTTTTGTAGTTAAAAATGCATTGGTATTTACATGTACACCGCCGCCAAGACCGGTGGCACGTATACCGCCCCATACTAGAAATGGCGTTGCTCTGTTATGTCTAATTATGCCACCAAACAGATCGGCTATGGCACCATTGTTTACACTTACAGCCCCACCATGGTTTGCATGGCAATTCTCAATTATAGAGCCATCCAGCATAGTAAATCGGCTCCATTCCCATTGAGACCATCCCTCCACATATACTCCGCCGCGGAAAAATGAAGCATTGCCGCCATCTAATATGATGTCTTTAATCTGTAATCTGGCACCGACTGTCACTTTAAAATGACGTGCATCTTCTGCACTAGATGGCGATGAGTTGTTTGTTGTATTTCCTACATTTTGGGTCAAGGTACGAGTTACACCCGGTACAGATGACTCTAGATGTATATAACGCCCATTAGTTATTGTAATCGCTATTGCTGCGCCGGAGTTAAAACTGGAAGTTAATTGAATTAGTGTAGGCGAGGTTGCATACTGTGTCGCACGGTCTACAGCTTGACTCAGTGTTCCCCATGTGTCGGCTCTTGCATGGTCATGGATAATAAAAGTCTGCTCATAAACACTACGCGTACGGGGGTTAGATGCCACAACCTCAATTGCACCCATTTCCACAAGTTCCTCAAATGTAAATTCTGTTTTCTCCACAAATAGAATTACGGTGATAACAAGGCTGTCAACGTCAACTACAAAAGACCAATTTAGCGGCACATCAACCACAATGTTGTCTTCGCTAATCTCTATTTCGGGGTTAACTACGTCCAGCGAAACGTAAATGTTACTTTTATCGTCGCTGTCTGTAACTTCATATTCCACACCCGCCGGTGCAGTAACAGTCACTTCGCGCTCGTCATCTACAGTTATGGTTATTAGTACACGCTCTGCAATAGGCTGTGGCGGCATTATGATGACAGTGAGGTGGTCCATATTTATTTCATAGTTCCACATTTCCGGTACATTAACGATTATGTCATCTTCATGAATTTCCATATCCGGGTCATCCGAGAAAAACATAATACTGATGCTGCCTTCACTTTCTTCACCGATAATTTCATACTCGATGCCGACAGGCACAACGACAGTTACATTGCGTTCATCATCTACAGTTATGGTTATAGGTGCGCGCTCGGTTATAAGCTGCGGCGGTACAAGTGTAACAACAAGGCTGTCAATGTTAATTTCGTAACTCCACGTTTCCGGTAAATTAATGAGTATGTCATCTTCGGTAATTTCCAAAATGTTATATTCGTCCATGTCTGTATACGGGTCGTCTAAGAAAAACATGACTTCAATGCTGCCTTCGCCGTTGTCATCAACCACATCGTAGTGGATAGATGATAATGTTTTAACGGTTACGAAGCGGTAGTCGTCAACACTTACGTGAATTTTGCCGTTAAACGGGATGATGGTGACAATATTTGCATCCATGTCAATTTCGTAACTCCACAATTCGGGTACGGTAACATTAATCCCGTCTTCGGTAATTTCAACATCTGTGTTGTCTACGAAAAACATGACAACAATATTGCCTTGGTTGTCTTCATCGTCTGCAACTAGATAGAAAATTTCCGGCGAAGAGAAAATGCTTATATTGCGCCCGTTGTCTACATTAACATTAAGGAAAATGCTCTCATTCTCTTCGTTGTTGAGTATTTCGGGTTGGGGCGCAGTTTCTTCTCCCCCTTTTTCTTCCTCTTTTTTCTCGGTACTGTCATTTTTACCGTCGGTGGTGTCTTCATCCGTGCTGCCATCTTCAATGCCGGTGTCATCTTTGTCAGTAGCCTCACTGTCCGGGTCAGTGATTACTTTGTCCCCGTCTTTTGGATCGCTGTCAGAATCAGAATTGGCATTATCTGTGTTGCCATCTGTTTCTGTGTTGTCGGTATCCTTCTCTTCTGTTATCCCTTCGGAATCGACAGGGATGTTGTCTTTCTCTTCCTGGTCAGATGGATTTTCTACTGTAATTGTACCCTCCATGGCAAATGCTACTTTTGGCAAAACAGTGCCGGATACAAGACATATAATTAGAATAATTGATAAAAATTGCTTCATGGTCAGTCCTCCCTGTCTAATTTATTCTTATTGAAAAGGTGTGTTGAGGTAACGTATGTGCTTAAATTTTACGCCGTAAGCCTTAGTGTGACTACACCCAATAGGATAAAAAAAATCCCTTCAGGCTGTGAAAGTCTGAAGGGTTGGGGAGGTTAATCTTTTTTCTTCTCAACTATGGAAAGGGTCATGCAGGTTATATTTGCAGCTCCGGCATCTTTTAAGACCCGGGCACACTCGTTTAAGCTTGCTCCGGTAGTGTAAATATCGTCTATAATTATATAATTTTTGCCCGGGACAGAAATGTCTTTTGCTATTTGAAAGGCACCTGTCACATTTTCTACACGCTGGCGTGGGTGCAGTCCGGATTGGGGCGGGGTATCTATTATGCGGATTAAAGCGTACTCTGTAGGGATGTTTAGGCGGCTTGATAAATGCCGGGTTAAGATTTCTGCCTGGTTAAAGCCCCGCTCCCGCTGCTTTTTGGGGTGTAGTGGCAGTGGGACAAGGAATGTGTTGTCATCAAATTGGTAATTACTCATGTGCACTGCCCATAACTTGCCAAGGCTGTGGGCAATTTGCTTGTTTTGTCGGAATTTTAACTCGTGAAGCAAGTCGCGCATTAGTTCATCGTATAAAAAAGCAGCGCGGTTATTGGTGAACCAGAATGTCTTGCCGTAACAGGAGACACAGCGGTCTACCGGATTTTCTGTGGGGATTCCGCATGTATTACATACTGGGGCGGATATTGGCTCGAAAAGGGTTTGACACAGTTCACAAAGCAGTATATCCCGCGGTTGTTTATGGTTTAAAGGAATAAGTTTGCCGCAAGCAATGCAGGTTGGCGGATACAGCCAGTCAAGAATGCTGTGTAGTTGTATTTTCATGTCATTCGTCGTCACCGGTCACGAGTTTTGCCGTGCCCAGTTTTATGGCGTTGATTATATCAAAAATGCTGTCTGCCTTTTTCTCCAGTGCTACACCGCACGCAAAATCCGGGCGGCCTACCCCGTGGCTGTCGCTGCCGGCCTGCATACACAAATTATTGCGAAGTGCATAGTCATACCCCAATGCGTTTATTTCCGGTGTGTCGCAGCCGTTAAAAACTTCCGCGCCGTCCAACAGGTGAGCGGGAAATTTTTTACGCTTGCGGTCTTCTTTTGCTACATTTCTGAAAGGGTGTGCCTGGGCCAAATATCCGCCGTGTTTGTGAATTTGCCTGCTGTATTTTTCAAGGTTGAATGTAAAAAGCTTTGGGTGGGCAATGAGAAATTTCTCGTCCAGCCCATAGGTTAAAATATCCATACCGGGTATGTTGCTCCAGGAGGCGTACTCCCATCCGAAGAAAACATCCAGCCCGCTGTACCTGCCTTCTGCCTTTGCAGCTTCATAGCCGGACAGCAAAAAGCGCACCTGCTGCTCCCAGGGCAAAGTCTCGTCACATCTGGAGTAACCTTTAACCAAGTGGTCTGTGATAATAATGCCTGTGTAACCCATTTTTTTAGATTTGCGAACCTGCTCTGCCGCAGTACTTGCGCCACAACGGCTAACATCCTTTGTGTGTACATGAGTGTCGTATAAAAACATAGCTCTATCCATCATAACATTACCCCATACATGTCCCGTAAGCGGCGCGCAAGTGCAGTGTAGCGGTGGGTAATGCGGTTATTGTCAATCATGCGGTGCATGGTTTCGGGTGTACCCACAAGTACCGCGAGTTCCTTGGCGCGGGTAACTGCAGTATAAAGTAGATTACGGGTCAGCAGCATTGGCGGGCCGCTGTAAACGGGGATAACCACAACCTTGTATTCGCTGCCCTGTGCTTTGTGGACAGTAACGGCGTAAGCAAGCTCCAACTCGTCCAGCTGCATAAAGTCGTACACAATACGCCGTCCGTCATCAAAAGCTACGGTCATACCAAATTCGTTGTCTATTTCATATATTGTCCCCATGTCGCCGTTAAAAACCCCCTGTCCCTGGCCTACAGAAAATCCTTTTTCGTCAAATAACTGCCAAGAGGCATCATAATTATTTCGTATTTGCATTACTTTGTCCCCTTCGCGGAAAATTATCGTACGGAACTCCCGCTCTTTTTTGTCCTTTGACGGAGGGTTTAATGTGGCTTGCAGTAAGTTGTTTAAGTTCATCACACCCAATGGGGATTTCCGCATAGGGGAAAGAACCTGTATGTCATAACGGGGATCAAAATTTTTATATGCGGGTAATCGTTCGGATACCAGGTTAAGAAGTGTTTGCACAACATCGTCCGGGCTTTGGCGGCGTACAAAGAAAAAGTCTTTTTCCTTGTCGTTAATGGCGGGGTATTCCCCTTTGTTAATAAGATGAGCGTTGGTTATTATGGCACTTTCCGCCGCCTGACGGAAAACTTCCGTAAGGCGGGCTGTTGCCAACGTGCCGGATTCTATCAAGTCTTTAAGCACGTTGCCCGGCCCGACAGACGGCAGCTGGTCTACATCGCCAACCAAAATCAGCCGTGTGCCCGTGGCAACGGCATTTAGTAAACTGTGTGTCAGCTGGATGTCCATCATGGAAGACTCGTCAACTATCAAAACATCTGTTTCCAGCGGGTTTTCTTCGTTCCGTTGGAATATTTGACGGCGTCCGTGTTCGGATATAAAAGTGACTTCCAACAGGCGATGAATTGTCTTGGCCTCGCGGCCTGTGGCTTCTGTCATGCGCTTTGCTGCGCGGCCAGTTGGGGCGGCAAGGGTAATTTGCAGCCCCTTCGACTCTAAAAGGCCGATTATTGTATTAATGGTGGTGGTTTTACCCGTACCGGGTCCGCCGGTTATTATTAACACCCCATGGGATAATGCAGCCGCCACGGCATACCGCTGCCCGTCAGACAATTTTATACCCGTTTCTTTTTCCAGTGCAAAATTTGTATGTTCCTCTGCCCTTGCTGTAGTTATGTTAAGTGCCGACAAATGCGAAAGCTTTGCCGCCACAGATTTTTCTGCGTAATAAAGAGTCGAAAGAAAAACCAGTTGGTCGTTATCGAATTTCTCCCGGACGATTAGGCGTTCCATTTGCATTCGCACAAGTTCGTTATCAATAAGTTCCGGGCTTGTAAACAGCAGTTCTGCCGCTTGGGCGGTTAGCTGTGACACCGGTATGCAAGTGTGGCCTTCGTTGGAGGCTTCCCACAAAGCGTAACGTACACCGGCAGAAATCCTTTCCGGTGCGTCGCGGCTAATGCCAAGTTTATGAGCAATTGCATCGGCAGTTTTAAAGCCTATGCCGTCAATATCTTCGGCCAGCTTGTAAGGGTTTAGTCTTATCAGCTCGACGGTTTCTTCTTTGTAAAGTTTGTAGATTTTCATTGCGAAAGAAGAGCTTATGCCATACTCTTGCAAAAACAACATTATCCGCCGCAGGTCTGCCTGGGCATGAAAGCTTTCCGAAAAGGAAATGGCTTTTTTTAGGCTGATACCTTTTAACCGGGCCAATTTTGCCGGTTCATTTTCAATTATGTCAAAAGTATCTTTACCAAATTTGGCAACAATCATTTTTGCCGTTTTCGCGCCGATACCTTTTATTACGCCGGATGCAAGATATTTTTCTATCCCCGCTAATGTGTTTGGGCGGGTACGCTCTACGCGGGTTATGGCAAGCTGCCGCCCGTAGCGGGGGTTGTGTACAAAATTGCCCGCAAGTTGTAGGTTTTCGCCTTCCACCGGTGCGGAAATGTAGCCGGTACAAGTAGTTATCTCGTCAAAATCGTCAATATTTTCTGCACGGATAGTAAATACGGTATAGCCGTTTTCTTCATTGTGGTAAATTACGTTTTCTACTGTGCCTTCCAGTTTGTTGGTGACACTCATGCGGGGCCACCTGCTTTTGTTGTATGCATTTGAGTTCAGCTCTTTCTTGTATAGTCGCGTTTATCCGCTTTTTTCTTCTAACGGTCTAAACTCAATTCTTAAAGTTGTATTTGTTGCGGCTGCCAAACGTTTTAATGTTTTAAGAGAAGGATTGGCTTCTCCATTTTCAAGTCTGCTAATATCGCCTTGATTTATACCTGTTATTTCGGAGAGTTGTTTTTGTGTAAGTCCTGCATTTTTACGTGCATCAATTAATGCCTGAATTATTGTAAATTCCGGCTCAAGAGCATCCCATTCGTTGCGTACTTCTGGGTTTTTTAACTGTTCGGCAAGAAAAACGTTCCATTCGCTCATTGTTGGTTCTCCTTTCGGCTTAGATATTCGGTTCTATATTTTTTTACGCGTTCTATTTCAGATGGTGGAGTCTTTTGAGTCTTCTTGATAAATCCGTGCGTTAAGATTACTCTTTTTCCAATCATAAAAAAATACAGTACACGAGAAGTATCCGAACCTATTTTTCCGCGAAGTTCAAAAATACCGTCATTCGAGTGTTTGGAATATGGTTCCCTAAGTTCCGGTCCATTAGTTTCAAGAATGTCAATAAGACGAAGAATTTTCGCCTTCATCTTTGGTGGTAAACCTACAATAAAATCTTTAGCTGGCTTTGTGCCATCTATTAAGTTGTAAAACAGTATATCAAACTTTGCTTTTTCCAAAGTGTTCACCGTATCTCTTATGTTTTATGAAATTGCTCTTTACGAAACGCGTGCGCAAGCGCGCTTTATACAGATATGGTTCTGCCGACATTGTATGTGATATAAGCCATAGTGTCAACAATCACGCGTTATAGAGGATAACATCAATGCCCACTTTTGCACCGCTGCCTTACGGCTTCGTACATTAAAATACTGCCCGCTACAGACGCGTTTAAAGATTCTGTATTGTTTGCCATGGGCAAGGTAACTAATTCCGTCGCCAATGATTCTGCAGTTGTTGACATTCCATGGGATTCGTTGCCTACCAACAGGCAAAAATTACTACGCAAATTTAACTCGTAAGGAGATTTTGTACCCCGTGGGTGTGCAGCGTAGGTTGGGATGTTTTTTTTGCGCAGTGCGGTTATGGTTTCTGCTAAGTCTGCGTTTGCTATAACAGGCACACGAAGAACAGCACCTGCCGCGGCCCGCAGCACTTTTGGGTTGTAAATATCGCCGCTTCCGGCAGTTAAAATTACCCCTGTTGCCCCTGCGGCAGCAGCGGTGCGGATAAGTGCGCCAATATTCCCCGGGTCGTTAAGATTTTCCCCAAGCAGGAAAAAATATTCAAATGGTGACTCACAGTCACCACTTGGGTTAAGTTGTTCGTCCAACTGCCGGTGTTTTTGTTCACATACCGCCAAAATCCCCTGGGGCGAAACCGTGTCTGCAAGGCCATCAAAAATGGAATCCCGCACGGTGTCACATTTTGCGCGGGCTTCGTACCCGGAAAGGTCATGGCCGGAAGCGTACCGCTGTGCCGCTACGTATTGGACAACGCGCCAATTTCCGGGGATTTCCTGTACAAATTTTTCCCCTTCAACTATAAATAGACCGGACTCGTCCCGGCCCTTTTTGGTTTTTAGCAGTTTAATGTCTTTCATACTGTACAAATTACTCACTCCGTTTAATTTCCTACCTTGCAGCAACATCTTTAAAGAACCGGCTCAAAAAAGTATCTGACGCGATAAGCACTAAAATCCCGTCATCACCGCCTAAAATTTTATACGGGCTGGCAAAATCGTCAATAAAAAGTTAAAATATAGTACATACATTTCTATTATACAATTTTATAAGGAGATTGGGCAATGACTATTAGAAAAACAACTATGGCAGATTTACCTGCCGTAATGGAAATTTACAAAGAAGCCCGTCAAATGATGGTAGAAAGCGGTAACCCAAACCAGTGGACAGACGGGTATCCTGCCCGGGAAGTAATCGAAAAAGATATTGCCGCGGGTTTTAGCTATGTATGTATAAACAACGATAGGGTCGTTGCTGTGTTTTATCTAGACACAACACCCGACCCTACCTATTCAAAAATTGACGGAGCGTGGAAAAACGATGAAACCTACGGCGTAATCCACCGCATAGCCCGCGCCAAAGATACCAAAGGTGCAGGGGCGTTTTGCTTAAACTGGTGCTTTGGGCAAATCCCCAATTTGCGTATTGATACCCACAAAGATAATGCACCGATGCTTAAATTGCTGGAAAACTTGGGCTTTGAATATTGCGGTATTATTTGGCTGGAAAATGGACATGAACGGATGGCGTTTCAGAAAATTAATCCTTTGGCGAAAACACAGCATTAAGTAAACTTAAAACAATCGCCGCGAAAAACGCCGTCCAAAAGCCGCCGATGCTAAAGCCCGGTACAATTGCGGACACAAGCAACAGCATAAGCCCGTTTATAACAAAGTAGAACAAGCCCAGTGTAAGAACAGTTATGGGCAAGGAAATAATTTGCAGCAAAGGCTTTACTGTAATATTTATTATGCCCATTACCGCAGCGGCGGCAATTGCGGCTATAGGCCCGTCAATTATTACGCCGGTAAACAAAAATGATAATACGTACAAAATTACAACACTAATAATCCAACGGGCTAACATATTAATTCCACCTTTACAAATTTTACAACGGTCTTAACTGAATTGACCCTACGCTGCTGCTGGCGCGTAGTACATACGGGGAACCGGGGTTGCCGGTAAGTTCATTGTGAAGGCTGCCGACAGATGGCTTTCTGGCATCTATGCGGCAGTTAACGTCCTTGGGCAAAAATGCCCTTATGCTTCCTGCGGAAGTATCCAGCTTAATATTTCCGGCAACCTCGGAAGCGGTTAGTGTTACGCTTCCTGCGGAAGTATCCAGCACTGTATCGCCGCTGATTTTTGTAATACGCGCATTAACGCTCCCGGCGGATGTATCTATTTTTAGCCGCCCTGTTTCTGTTGCTTCAAAGTCTACGTTACCTGCGGACGTGTCAATATCTACGTGGCTGACAAAGTTGTTGGCAACCCGCATGGTAACATTACCTGCGGCGGTGTCTATTTTGGCTTTGTTGCATCTGTGGCCAATAACCACAACATTACCGGCTGATGTATCCAGGTCTAAATCCCCGCAGGTGTCTGTGGCAGTAATGCTGCCCGCGCTGGTGTCAACTTTAATTTCGCCTTCAAATTGCACAGGTACATAAATTGTTATTTCTACCCTATCTTTGTCAAAGGAAAAACCAAAATTGAAAAACCTGCGGGCCCGTTTAAGTGTTACCCTAAGGGTGCCGCCCTCGTTTTCTACAGTACATGTTTCTTTGTTTGTGCATCCTCTTGTTGTAACGCGGAACATACCGTCATGGGACGGAACAAGGTTAAGATTGCTTACATCCAGCTTGGCAATAACTAAATTTACACCGGTAAATGTCATGTCAAGATCATTGCCGCGCCTGTATTCATATTGCTGTTGTTGTTGGTGATTCTGCTGCTGCCCACGCTGCTCTTGTGCCTGGGGTGGGGGAGCAGCTTTTGCACCCATTTCTTCTATTACCTGGGCCGCGATTGTCCCCGGCTGGCCCAACGCACGGCAAATGTCTTCTTCGCTTAGGCCTTGTGCCGCGCCTTCCGTAAAGTGTTCGTTAATATCCGAGATAATTTCTTCACGGGCGTTTGGGTCTACTTGTGCCAACGCAACTCTTAATTCGTGGATAAACATGTGCTTTGTCATTATTATTCCTCCAATATTTTATTTATGCCTGCCACCAGGCTGTGCCATTCTGCTTGCAATGTTTTTGTTGTTGCGCGCCCAAGGTCCGTAATCTGATAATATTTACGGGGCGGCCCCTCTTGGGATTCTTGCAAATACGTAGTTACATAACCGTCGTCTTTAATGCGCTTTAAAAGGGGGTAAATTGTCCCTTCAGAAATTTTAACGTGGGTAGAAATTACCCCAACCAGTTCGAAACCGTACATATCTGCCTTGGATAACAGGCTTAGAACGCATAGCTCCAACGCGCCTTTTTTTAGCTGTATACTCATTTTGATTCCCCTTTCTATAAATGGTATCGTCATTTGATGAATATATAATAACACATGGTATAGTATAATGCAAGATACTTTGCAATATTTTTTGAAAATTTTTTCTAAATATAAAGAAGCTGTCTCGTCAAGCAAGAAAACGATAATTTCCTATGCGCCAATCATCGATTCGGAACATTAGGGAATTATTGTTTTTGGGCTATTGTACAAATTTTATTTGAAGGGAATCACAAATGGGTTTATACCCTATTTTTTGATAGATACTGTTTGATGTTGGGTTTGCCAGGTCTGTATACAGCACACACTTTGCAAAACCCTTGTCCAGGGCAAGCTGACTTAGCTGCGCCACGCAGGATGACGCGTAGCCTTTGCCACGGAAGTAGGGTGGTGTGTATACAGGCCCGACACCAATTACACTCCGCATGGCTTTGTTAAGCCCGGCAATTGTAACAGGGACACCGTCAATTTCCAAAGTGTAAAGGCTTTTTTGAGAAATGCGTTGGCGGCATTTTTCAATATCTTCCGGGATTCGCATTGTTGTGGCACCGTATGTTTCCGCCGCGTAAAAGGCTTCGTACCAAAAGGGGAGGAAGGTCATGTCTTTTTCTTCCACAAGACGCATTGTGCCTATTTGAGGGATAGCGGGGTTAACTTCAGTAAGTTCGTAAATGCACTGGTCCATTGATATTTCGTAGTGCATTCCTTTGCTGGTGGCGTAAGCTGCCGTAAAAAATTGCGCCAGGTTTTTTTCTGCCAAGACACCGGGAATAGGGGTATCTGCAATGCCGTTAATCAGGCAATCAATTGCGGCGGCATCTATTTTATTGTCTGTGGCGTACAGGGCAATATTCCATGGCGGTGTCATTATGGCAGTAAGCAGTACGCCGCTTTCGTCATGTACTGTGGCCATGTACCAGTTTGCCGGGTCCCGCCAGTCGGTTTTATCCTTGCCTTCGCGGCCAAGTATCAAATTGCCAAGGGGAATCAGGTTTTGAGCTTCGTGGCGCATCAGTACGTTGTATGCGGCATCGTAAAACGTGTGTATGTCTGTGTATTGCTTAAATTCCATGGGAATGGCTCCTTCCTAAATATTGTGTCAAAATATATAGTAAATCGGATAACTTTGCAATCACCCACAGTATACATTCCCGCAAAAAAGCAAACCGTATAACCGGTGATAATATGAATAAGTTTTGCATTTACATTTTCAATCTGGTACTGCGCTGCCATCATGACCAAATATTAGAGCGGGCCGCCGGGTTAACATACCGTGTGTTACTGGCGTTTTTTCCGTTCTTAATATTCATAATGTCTTTGCTGGGCACCTTAGAAGTAGATGAATCCGCCATATTGGAAGGGCTGTTTTTTGTGCTGCCCGGTGACATTGCGGACCTTGTATACGGTTTTTTATACGAGCTTGATAAAGCCGGAAGTGTAGGGGTTATGTCCACGGCTTTGATTTTTAGTGTGTTTAACACATCCAACGGTTTTAGGGCTATTGTTCGCATTACCAACCGTGCCTATGGTATTAGCGACCGTCGCGGCTTTGTAACCCAAGTTGGCCTCAGTTTTATGTTGATGCTGTTATTTTCTGCAGCTTTAATTGTTATGCTTGCGCTTTTGGTTTTTAGGCGGCAAATATGGGGCATCTTCTTGCCGGCCGGTCATGAATTTCTGTTTATACTGGCAGGTGTATCCGGTTCGTTGGTGATTTTGGTGTTTGTAACTATGGTTATATACAGGCTTGCTTGCGCAACAGCTTTGCCAATTAAACATATTTTGCCCGGGGCGGTTTTTACGGTAATTACATGGCTGGTTATTAGCGGGGGCTTTGGGTTTGTTATTTCTAATTTTACTCAATACCCCGCAATTTACGGCAGCATCGCAGGGGTATTTATTCTAATTTTGTGGCTTAATATCATTTCTGTCATTTTGCTTATAGGAAACGAAGCGAATGCGCTAATAAGGGAATTTTATCCATTTGCTTAATATTTTCGTAAAACATTTGACATATTTGAAATTTTGTGTCTATATTATTAAAAAGGGATGTTAAATTAATGGAGGTGTACGGCAATGACAAACAAAGTTGATGTAGTAATCAGCGGGAAAGTGATTACAATCAGGTCGGAAGAAAGCGCGGAATACGTACAAAAAATTGCAATGTACGTGGATCAAAAAATTGAAATGCTAAAATCAAAAAACGTGTCAGCTGTTGTAGACGATCGTTTGCGCACCTTGCTTATCGCGCTAAACTTGGCAGACGATTACTTTAAAATTAAGGATCAGCACACAGCCCAAGAGGTTATCAACAAAACCCTTACAGACGATGCCGCACGGTATGAAAAGGAAAACGCTTTTCTAAAAAATCAAATTATCATTCTTCAAGACGAGCTTGATAAAGTGACGGCAGAATACGAAGAATTCCTGCGCAATTTTGACAATGCCGAAGTGGAACATGATTATGAATATGAAAGCGAATACGATAACGAAAGTATTGTTCATTTACCAAAGACTGATACGCGAAAGGCGGCAAATTAATGGATAAGCTGAAAAACTTGCGCGATCTTATGCGGGAGCGCGGGCTGGACGCGTACATTATTTCAAGCGGCGACGCCCATAATAACGCCCGTATGGCAGACTATTGGCTTGCAAGGTCGTGGTTTTCCGGTTTTACCGGCTCTGCCGGTACAGTGGTTGTAACGCTTACGGAAGCCGGCCTGTGGACAGACGGGCGGTACTTTATTCAAGGGGAAAATGAACTGGCGGGCACAGGCATTACCCTGTTTAAACTCGGCGAGCCGGATGTACCCACATACGAGGCATTTCTTCTTGATAAAATGCCGGAAGGCGGTAAAGTAGGCTTTGACGGCAGAACCATGTCAACCGCCGCTTTTAACAGCATGAACAAAAAATTAGACACAAAAAATTTGACGTACTTATATCAAGAAGATTTGGTAGGTATGCTGTGGACAAGCCGTCCACCCATGCTAAGCCTTCCCGTATTCGAGCATCTGCCCAAATTCGCAGGGCTTTCTGCTGCGGAAAAATTGCGCGTGGTCCGCGAAAAAATGAAAGAAGCCGGTGTATCTGTATACTTAGTTTCGTGCCTAGACGATATTGCGTGGCTGTTGAATATCCGTGGCCGTGATGTTTCCAATATTCCGGTGGTATATTCATATGTCTTAATCACAGATAAAGACGCGGACGTTTTCATTGATCCTGCAAAAGTAGCGGATATTTCCGGCAAACTTATCTCTCAGGGCTTTACTGTTAACAGCTACGAAGCGGTAGCCGACAAGATGAAAACCTTGCCAACCGACGCAAGCATTTATTTTAATAAGAATAAAACCAATATTTTGCTTGGGTCCATTGTCGGCGAACTAAATTATGTAGACACCAAGGACATAATCGCCATGTTAAAAGGCGTAAAATCTGAAGTTGAACTTGCCAATATAAGAAATGCCTACATTAAAGAAGGCGCGGCAATGACAAAGCTGCTTAAATGGCTGGACGATTCTATAAAAGCAGGCAAAATGCTTACAGAAGACGATGTTGCAAATGAGCTTGTCAGCTTCCGTAAGCAGCAGGAATATTACCTGTGCGACAGTTTTGAGACAATTTCTGCCTATGGCGAAAACGCCGCACTGCCCCATTACAAACATAAAGACAGCGGTGCGGCCCTAAAGCCAAAGGGCTTCTTCCTGCTTGACGCAGGCGGCCAATACCTGGACGGCACAACAGATACAACCCGCACTGTAGTTTTGGGCCCCATATCCGATGAAATGAAGCACGACTTTACCCTTGTGCTAAAGGGGCATATTGCTTTGTCGCGGGCAGTGTTCCTAAAAGGGACCACAGGTGTAGCCTTGGATATGCTGGCGCGCCAGCCATTGATGCTGGACTGTCAAAATTACAACCACGGCACAGGCCACGGCATAGGTTACTGCCTTAACGTACACGAGGGCCCGTACGGTATACATCAGCGGGGCGAAATTGCATTAGAGCCGGGAATGATTACAGCCAACGAGCCCGGAATATACAAACAAGGCCGCTATGGCATACGTACAGAAAACACAATTGCCACACAGGAATTATGCAAAAACGAAAACGGCACATTCTACAATTTCGAAACCTTGACTTACTGCCCGTATGACACCCGCGCCATTAACGTGGAAATGCTTACACGGGAAGAAAAAGATTTTGTTAACAACTACCACGCAAAAGTGCTGGAAACCCTTTCTCCGCGGCTTGACGCAAGTGAGCAAGAGTGGCTAAAGGAACGGTGCGCGGAAATATAAGTTTTATTTGATACTTGTAAAGAGTTTGCTCTGCTACGCAGGGCATTCTTTTTTGTGCTTTTTTTATGATGCAATATATTTTCAACTGGTAAGAAAATCCGACCGGTTGGATTAAACTCAGGTGGTCCAATTTTGGGACCAACTGAATTTACGCATACAAGTTTTCGGTAGAAAATTCCCTTTAGACCTTGCGTTTTCTACAGAAAAGGTATACTCTAATTTCGAACAGTATAACTTACAAAGGAGCTTGAAAATTTGAGAAATTTAACCCTTCTTACAGACTTTTACGAATTAACCATGATGCAAGCCTACCACCATCACCAAAGCACCACCGGGCGCAGGCAAGTGGCTGTTTTCGACATGTTTTACCGGGAAAACCCCTGCGGTAACGGGTATGCGGTAGCGGCGGGGCTTCAGCAGGTAATTGACTACATTAACGCCCTTGCGTTTACAGACGAGGATATTGCCTACCTGCGTTCAACAGGCACTTTTAACGAGTCGTTTCTGGAATACCTGAAAGGCTTCCGCTTCTCTGGCAATATTAATGCTGTGCCGGAGGGTACGGTGGTCTTCCCCGGGGAGCCGCTGCTGCAAGTAGTGTCGCCGTTAATGGAAGCACAGCTAATAGAAACCGCAATTTTGAACATCATCAACCACCAAAGTTTGATTGCTACAAAAGCTTCCCGAGTGTGTTGGGCAGCTAAAGGTGACCCGGTACTGGAGTTTGGCTTGCGCCGCGCACAAGGCCCGGACGCAGGGCTGTATGGTGCCCGTGCCGCAATGATAGGCGGGTGCAGCGGTACAAGCAACGTGCTGGCCGGACAAATGTTTAATGTACCTGTCCGCGGTACCCATGCCCACAGCTGGATAATGTGCTTTGACACAGAGTTGGAGGCATTCGAGTACTACGCCGGTTTATACCCTAAGGCTTGCATTCTTCTAGTGGACACATACGATACGTTAAAATCCGGCGTTCCCAATGCAATAAAGGTGTTTCAAGGGATGCGGGACAAAGGCATACCCCTGGCAAATTACGGCATACGTCTGGACAGCGGTGACCTTGCCTACCTTTCTAAGCAGGCAAGAAAAATGTTGGATGACGCGGGTTTTAGCGATGCGTTTATCAGCGCGTCCAACGATTTAGACGAAAACCTTATTGCCGAACTAAAGGCCCAAGGAGCTAAAATTTCTCTTTGGGGTGTGGGGACTCATCTTATAACGTCAAAAGAATACCCCGCATTTGGCGGTGTGTACAAAATTGCCGCGCTTTCTACAGACGGTGGGCCCTGGCAGCACAAAATAAAATTATCCGAAGACCCGGTAAAAGTTACAAACCCTGGGGTGAAAAAAATATTTAGACTGTACGATGCAAAATCTGGTAAAATGAAAGCAGATTTGATTGCCCTGGCAGACGAAACACTTGACAACACCGAAGACTTAACAATTTTCGATCCAATAGCCACATGGAAGCGCATGACCCTTAAAGCGGGGGAATTTACCGTGCGGGAGCTGTTGCAGCCCGTATTTGAAAACGGCGAATGTGTGTATCCGCAACTAACCGTGTCGGAAATTCGCGCCTATGCCGCCAAAGAACGGGACACCTTATGGGAAGAACACAGGCGGCTGGTGCGCCCGCACTTAATGCCTGTGGACTTATCGCAAAAATTATATGACCTAAAGCAATCTATGATTGCCAAATTACGGTCTATTAAATAAAAAAGGAGCTGAATAAAAATGCAAAACGTACAAGCATTGCCGGAAAAACTACGGGCAAAAAAAGGTTTTGATTTAAACATGATTATTGGCCTGGACGGGTTTGTAGATGAAATTATCCATGTTGTGGATAAACGTCAGGATTTTCAAAATTATACCCGCCTTAGCACAATTGCAGACTTTGGCGAGCGCGTAAGTAAAGCCGCCGGCCTAAGCGCGAACTTCGAATTTGTACCTGTTCAAACAAAACTTGGCGGCAACGGGCCAATTTTATCAAACGCCCTTTTGGAATACGGCGTATCCCTAACATATGTGGGTTCTTTGGGCAAGCCTCCGCACCCTGTTTTTCAGCCGATGGTAGACAAGGCAAAAGCCGTATACAGCCTTTGCGGCGCGGGCCTTACAGACGCATTAGAGTTTGAAGACGGTAAACTGATGCTTGGCAAGCACGCCACATTAAAAGAAGTTACCTGGGAAGCCTGCAAAGAAGCCCTTGGCGGCCCACAGGGCATTGCCAAAATGGTTAACGAGTGCCAGCTTTTTGGTATGGAAAACTGGACAATGCTGCCATACATGAGCCAAATCTGGGAAGGCATGATTGAGGAAGTTTTCCCGCTGTTGGAAGACAAGGCAGAAAAGCCGATTGCTTTCTTCGACCTTGCAGACCCGGAAAAACGTACCAACGAAGATATCCGTCATGCCATGAATCTAATCAGTAAGTTTGAAAGTAAATTCCGCACAATTCTTGGCCTTAATGAAAATGAAGCATACAAAATTGCGGAAGTTATGGGCGTAGAGCTTTGCAGCTGTCCGGATAAGCTAAAAAATGCGGTAATGGCAACTTATGAGAAATTGGGTATTTACTGCTTGGTAGTTCACCCTGTACGCAGCGCGTGCTGTGTAGTTGGCGGCGAATACTACTACACAGACGGCCCGTTCTGCCCAAAACCAAAACTTACCACAGGCGCGGGCGATAACTTTAACGCCGGCTTCTGCCTTGGCCAATCCTTGGGGTTAGACCCGCTTGCGTCACTGACACTTGGTGTATGCACATCCGGTTTTTACGTACGCAATGCCCACAGCCCAAGTTTCGACCAAGTAATTGATTTTGCGGAAAAATGGACAGCGGGTAATATCGACTAAAACGGAGGCGATAAATATGAAGTTACGCAACCAACATGCACGGCTGTTTTTCCCGGCGACAAGCGGCGGCAACCTGGCGGATACCACACATTTGTGCATTGCCGCCCATCAAGATGACATTGAACTAATGGCCGCGGGTGCGATTTTAGAATGCTATGGGCAAAATGATAAGCATTTCACAGGCGTTGTTGTAACAGACGGCGCGGGTTCGCCACGAACGGGTATTTATGCAAACTGTTCCGACGAGGACATGAAAGTAACCCGTGCAAACGAGCAGGACAATGCTGCAAGCATTGGCGGCTACAATGCCCAATTCCAGCTTTACTACCCAAGCAGCGCGGTAAAAGATAACGCTAACCCGCATCTGGTAGACGAGCTGGTGGACATAATCCTTGCCACCCAGCCGGAGTATGTGTTCACCCACAATTTTGCGGATAAACACGATACCCACTGCGCCGTTGCGGCCAGAACATTGCAAGCACTGCGTAAAATTCCCGCGGATAAGCGGCCAAAAGCTGTTTACTCTATGGAAGTTTGGCGCGCGCTGGACTGGGTATGCGACACAGAGAAAAAACTGTTCGACACATCCCGGGACGAGTTCCTGCAAGCGGCTATGCTGGGTGTGTACCATTCCCAAATTGCGGGCGGCAAGCGTTACGACTTGGCCGGCCTTGGCAGAAAGCGGGCAAACGCCACATATTTCGCAAGCCATGCCACAGATGACTTCGAAGCGGCGGAATACGCCCTTGACATTACACAGCTTATGAACGACGAATCACTTTGCCCGGCGGCTTTTATCAACAACTATATCGAAATGTTTAAAAACGATGTAAACAAGCGTGTCGGCATGTTCATATAAAATGGAGGTAATTCTCATGAAGTTACACAATATCGAATTTGAAGTAGAAAACAAACCTGTTTTGGACGAAAGCTTTATTCCCCTTTACAAGTTTAACAAAGCGTTTTTGCAAGGTGCCACAAGGCCGCTGAAAATTGCGGTAGAGCGCAACAACGGCTACGTATACGTGTATGATACATTTGTACATGATTGCCCAACTCTTGCAGAGGCAAACAAATACTACGTAGAGCGCATGGTAAAAGCCATTTTGTGGTGCGTAGGCGGCTTTAAAGTTACAATTTGCGGTTGCAAAGACCTGACAGAATACATCAAGGCTACCTACAGCCCCACAGGTGCCCGCGCGTTTGACTACAACATGATGAGCCGCGTTTACGAAAACCAATTTTCCGTAAATTACGCGGAATATGAAGACGCGCCAAAAGCGTCCGAGTCTTCCAAGCCCATTGGCCGCAACCTGGACGGCTGCCGCATTGGGTTTGACGCAGGCGGAAGCGACAGAAAAGTTTCCGCTGTAATTAACGGCGAAAGCGTGTTTAGCGAAGAAGTTGTTTGGTTCCCAAAAGTAACCGAAGACCCAAGTTACCACTACAACGAAATTGTAACGGCATTTAAAACCGCCGCGTCCAAAATGCCCCGTGTAGACGCCATTGGCATTAGTTCCGCAGGTATTTACATCGATAACCGCACAATGCTGGCATCACTTTTCCTAAAAGTGCCCGAGGACGATTTTAACAAATACGTAAAAGACATTTATGTACGCGCCGCAAAGGAAATTGGCGACATTCCCGTAGAAGTTGCCAACGACGGTGACGTAACAGCCCTTGCGGGTGCGATGAGCCTGGAAGATACAAACATTTTGGGTATCGCCATGGGCACAAGCGAAGCGGGCGGCTATGTAGACGGCGACGGCAACGTAAAAGGCTGGCTTAACGAACTTGCCTTCATGCCTTGCGACGGCCA
>WQTQ01000234.1 GCA_009786175.1 Bacillota bacterium
TCTTTGCCAAGTTCCGTCCAGTTATGACTTTCGATAAACTCGAAACCGCCTTTTGTACCCGGGCCGGTGAAGCCTGTCTGCTTTTCGTTGCCTTCCGACGCCACAGCCTGAATGCCTACGCGGGTGCGGACGCGCCTGTCCTCTGCCCATACGCCGTTTGTGTTTACAATAAGCACATCTTGCGCCACATGAAGGTAATTGCCGGATGTTTGCGTTACCAGCGGGTCATATGCATAAGAGGCATCGGACGCGGCGCGCAAAACGTCAACTATGGCTTTTTTGCCCACTTTCTCCGGTGGGATAACAACCGTATCCGCGAATTTTTTCATTTCGCTGTTGTCAATTACAATTACGTCCTTGGGCTGCGCGCCGTTTTTAAGGCTGGCTTTAACTGCCTGGGCGGCGTCTTTTGCCAATTTAATTAAGCTGTCACGGGTGGTGGTGTTGGTATAGGCGTACACTGCGCTTGTACCAAAAATAATCCGCAAGCCAAGGCCGGCATCAATACCCCAGTTAGCTTTCTCTACCTGTCCGTTTAACATGTTAATGGTGTCACGGGCTGTATTTTCTGCAAAAATTTCTGCCATGTCACCCCCTGTGGCCATGGCCGCCGTTAAAACATCGTACACAAGTTGTTTGTCTAGCAATTATAAAACCTCCTTGTTCATTATTTTTTTGGATATTGTACCAGAGCATGGCAACTTACGCAAAATTATATGTTTATATTAGTTGCCATAAGAAATTTATATGGTAGAATACATGTATGGATGGATTATTTATAGCATTTTCGAATAGCCTGGTTGCTTTGGCAATCTGTATGGCTGTAGGCTACATATGCCGCAAAACAAATATGATAAGCGACACCCATACCGTAGGTATGACAAATTTACTGGTGCGCATAACTATGCCTGCTACAATGTTTTTATCATTGTACAGAAGTGAATTTTCCCGGGCACTATTGCTGGAATGTCTTGCTACCGTTATAATAACCGGTGTATTTTTTGTACTTGGCGGATATTTGGGCTTGCTTATTGCTAAAATAATGAAAGCTTCCCCCGAGGAAAGGCAAAATTGGCAATTTGGCGTTGCTTTTGGTAACATAGGCTTTATGGGTATACCGATAATTACGGTGGTCTTTGGCTATGAGGGTCTTATATATGTGGCAATGGCACTGACAGCTTTTAATATATTGACATTTACCATTGGGATGCGTATGTTTGACAACGCGCCAAGAGATTTTAGTTTTAAAAATATAATTCTACGCAACCCCGCAATCTCCGCAGTTATCGTTGGTTTTACCTTTTTTGTAACCGGCTGGGCTTTGCCGGACGCAATTGAAGGCGGAATCACCTTAATTGGCGGCATAACAAGCCCAATGTCTATGATTTTGCTTGGGGTTATTTTAGCAAGACAAAGTTTGAAAAGTGCTTTTACAGATGTGCGGCTACTGCCGCCAATTGCGGTAAAACTGCTGCTGATCCCGCTTGTCGCTTTCTTCGCCCTACGCTGGATTATACCCAACCCGCTAATGTTTAGTGTAATAATAACACTTATGGCAATGCCACCCGCAGCACTTACGGCCATTTTTGCAGAGCAGTTTAATGCGAATGCTTTTACATCTGCAAAATTTGTTGTGGTGGGAACAATATTGTGTATAATAACTGTACCGGTTATCGCACTGTTATTTTAGAAAGACCGAATAATCCAAAAAACAAAGGAGGAAATATGTACACAACAATATACGCGGAAAACGCGCCGACCATTTTATTGGAACTCGCTGACACCCCCGCCATGAAAAGACTGAAAGACATTGGAATGCACTGCGGCTGCGATTATGCCCGGTTTCCAATATACGACAATGTAAAATTGCACTACACGCGGCACATACACAGTATTGGTGTTGCAAATATTGTATGGCATTTCACAAAAGACATAAAGCAAGCCGTTGCCGGGCTGCTCCACGATATTTCCACACCGGCTTTTGCCCATACAATAGATTTTTTACAGGGCGATTATATGATTCAAGAGTCTACAGAAGATAAAACGGCCCAATTTATCGAAAATTCCGAGGAAATTATGACACTGTTAAAGCTGCATGACATCAGCCTTGCAGACATTTGTGATTACACGAAGTATCCAATCGCAGATAATAATACGCCAATGCTTTCTGCAGACAGGCTGGAATATACATTGGGCAACGGGCACATTATGTACAATATGGATTTAGCCGAAATACAGGCAATTTATGACGATTTAACCGTTACCCACAATGAAAATGGTGTTGATGAGTTATGCTTTAAATCTTTGCACTATGCAAAAATGTTTACTGAATTATCGCTGAAAAATTCCTATTGGTACGTATCCGACGAAGACCGGTTTGCTATGCAGTACCTGGCGGATATGATTAAGCTTGCAATTATCGGCGGCATATTATCCGTTGACGATTTGTATACGTCTGAGGGTTATGTCATTGAAAAGCTGAAAGGCAACAGCAAAGCTTCTGAAATATGGGACGCTTATACAAAAATATCCGCGGTGTCAACCGCGGACATTAGAAATCCAGGTGCTTATTCCGTTAACATTCCTGCCAAAAAGCGGTACATTAACCCATTGGTATTGGTAGACGGCACACCAAAGCGTATTGCAGATGCAGATGCCGCAATCAAAGAAAAATTTAATGAATTTTTGGCTTTGAGTTTTGATAAATGGGTGTCTATAGCCCAAACCTCTTGATAAAATCATTTTCCGTTAAAATAGGTACGCCAAGTTCGGCGGCCTTTTTATTTTTGCCGGAAGTGGATGTGGCGTCGTTATTTATCAAAAACGAAGTTTTAGCAGATACACTGCCCGACACGCGGCCGCCGTTGGTTTCAATAAATGCCTGCAATGCTTTACGGTTTGCAAATTGATTAACTTCACCGGTAATTACAAATGCCAGGCCGTTCAACGGCAACTCGGCAGATAGGGCAGGGGTTTGAATGTGCAAAATCTCTAAAGCATTATGGTACAGCTCCATATTTTTTTCTTGGGAAAAATACTCGTGCAAGCTATGGGAAATGGCTTCCCCAAAGCCCTTGATTTCCAACAGAGATTCGAGATAATCATCACTTTTACATACTTCTGCAATTTGTACCGGGTCGTGCTTAAAATGAGCGCATAAAAGCTTTGCGTTTGCAAGGCCCACATGTAAAATACCCAGCGCGTAAATAAAATTAGGCAGTGCCACATTTTTACAAGCTTCTATTGCAATAATCAAATTATCGTAAGACTTTTGGCCAAAGCCTTCCATGTTAGTAATTTCATTTTCATAGGAGGACAGGTAGAACAAATCTGTATAATTACGTATATATCCTTGAGAGAGGAATTTTTCCAATGTCTGCTCGGACAGTCCGGCAATATTCATCGCGTCGCGGCTTACAAAATGGCATAAGGCTTGTAGTTTTTTAGCATCGCAGCTCGGGTTTGAACAGTATAAAGTTTCCGGGTCGCCGACTATTACCGCGCTGCCGTCACAGACAGGGCATTTGTCGGGGATTTTTATACCTTCGCCTATGCGGGTCAAATTTTCCGCAACTTGCGGAATAATCATATTCGCTTTATACACGGCAATGCGGTCGCCAACAGAAAGGGCTAAACCGCGCAAAATACTTACATTATGCAAACTGGCACGGCTTACCTGTGTGCCTTCTATGTCCACGGGCTCAAAAATTGCCACAGGGTTTATTAAGCCGGTTCTGGAAGTGTTCCATTCGATATCCAGCAATGTAGTTTCCGCAATTTCATCCTGCCATTTAAACGCAAGGCTGTCCCGTGGGAATTTTGACGTTGCGCCCAATGATTCGCTGTACGTAATGTCATCATAGGTTAAAACCAGCCCGTCGGAAGCAATGGGCTCGGTTACGACTTTATTTTTAAAATCGTTTAAGGCAGGAATAACCGTGTCGGAGGTTACAAGTTTATACTCTGTAAGGTCAAAACCCTGGCCTGAAAGCCAGGCTAACTGTTCAGATTTTAGTGTAAACGCAATTTCTGCCCCGGGCAGCAGTGCGAAAGCATAAAAAAGCACCCGCCGTTTAGCTGCAACCTCATTGCTTAACTGACGTACGGTTCCACTGCACAAGTTGCGTGGGTTTTTGTATTTTATCTCTTCTTCGGCATTAATTGCTTCGAAGTCTGCAAAAGGGATTACGGCTTCGCCACGGACGGCGAATCTTCCCTTGTATGGCACAAAAAGCGGAATATTGGCAAAAACTTTGGCATTGTGGGTCACATCTTCACCAATTACACCGTTACCACGGGTTAATGCCTGCTGTAATTCGCCGTTTTCATATTTTATAATTATGGACAGCCCGTCCAATTTCCACGACAAAAGCCCTGTTTGCTCTTGTAAAAAAGCAGCCAGGGCATTGGGGTCTTTTGTTTTATCCAAAGAAAGCATGGGAGCATCGTGGGGAACTTTTGTTAAACTGCCGACAACTTCATAACCAACTTTTCTTGTAGGGCTGCCGACCAAAACTATTCCTGTATCAGACTCTAATTTTACAAGCTCGTCATAAAGCTTGTCATACTCGTAGTCAGACATTATTTCGTGGTTTTCGTTGTAATACGCACGGGCGGCCGCGTTTAAAAGGGCTACTAACTCTTGTATGCGCGTTGTATTCATTACTCAACAATCCTTAGCATTTCTGCAGTAATTTCTTGCTTAAACGGGTTGATGGTACGGTTTATAAGTTCTAAAACTGCGTCCCGGTCGGGCATTTCATACCAACCTTGCCGCACTGTTCTTGCTATTGGCAAAGTGTAGGTTGACAACATGGTATCCGCGCGCAGGCCAGGCAGCTGCTCTACAAACCATCCAATTTCCATCGCATCCATGTTAGTATTTACATTTTCTATATAAATACGTATAAGTTCCGGAACACGGCTTATTGTACGCGGTGACAAAAGTTCTTGCATTGCGGCAGAAATAATTTGCTGATGACTTTCTACCCGTTGGAAATCTGTGTAATTACGGAAATGGGGGCAGCCTTCGTTAAACTGGCGGAACCTTGCAAAATGCAGTGCCTGCTGCCCATTGAGAGTACGGCGTCCACCGGCAAGGTCTATGTGTAAATTTTGATAAGGGTCATTGTACACCAAGCGGAACGGTACGGTAACTTCAACACCGCCTAGGGCATCTATTAAGCGGACAAATGCTCGCTGATTTATACCCACGTATAAGTCCGGACGGAACCCTATCAGTGTTGATACATCTGTTTTTATTTGCTCTACTCCGCCAGCATGCCCACCGCCGTTGGCGCGCCCGGCAGCATACGAAGCTACAAGCTTGCGCCGCCCGTTTGAACGCTGTACATCGACGCGCGTATCCCTTGGAAGGCTGATTAAATAAGCATTGCCTGTTTCGCCGTCAAAGGCAGCAACCATTATGGCATCTACATTATTGCCGTCATCCAACCCGTAAAATAAGAAAGTAAAAAAATTTGGACGCCTTTGAAAAATTACCGTTTCGTATTCACGCAAATAGTCAGACGGCAGTTCGCCATATTCAGTTGGTATGTCGCCTACCCCCGGGGCAGACGGTAATAGTTGGTTTATTACCGGTGCCCTGGGAACAGGACGGGTTATTTCAACAAACTCGGGTATTTCCGGTGGGCGTATTGACATGCGCAGTGCAGCATACGCGCCGCCTACAACAGCTAAAATTAGAAAGCAAGTTATGGTAAATGACATTACAAATTTACGAAATGATCGACTTCTATAAGAACCGGACACATTAATAACTCCTCATGAATAGTTTTCATAATGTATCCATTGTGCCATGTCAATAGAGAAATTTCAACAAGATTTTTCCTACAAGCCTGTTACAAAATATCAAAGAAAATTTAAAGAAAATCAAGCACTTGTAAAGAGTTAGCCATAATGATACTATATAAACCGCTGGAGGTGTATGCATAGTGAACAAATTTTTCAAGTCACGAATGATGAAATCTATGATACCGTACTTTATTTTAATACTTGGTGCAATCTTAATTTTTAGATTAACCGCAGAATTTAGGTTTTTTTCTGATATTGTTGCCCGGTTTTGGTTTATAATTTCGCCATTTTTAGCAGGTGCCATTGTCGCGTATGTACTCAATTTACCATGCGGTGTATTGCAGAGGCTAATTGAAAGGCTGAAAGACACGCCTGTTCCGCAAAATAACCGGCCCCTTAAAGCAACAGTAAATTTTATCGTACGAAAAAGCCGTGCATTTAGCGTTTTCTTGCTTATTATACTTACAATTTTAATTGTCACGCTTATCTTAAACATATTAATTCCGGCTGTTATAAACAGTGTTGCTTTGTTTGTGGAAGAAAGCCGAAACTACGAAGTTACAATCAGGGAATGGATTGACAGGGTAAACCAAAGGGATTTACCGGATTTTATAGCCGAACACATAAATGAAGATGCCATAATTTCATCGCTGTTAGGTTGGGCGGCTAATCTGGATTTTAATGCTATGTGGAATAGCGTTATTGCAGGGTTTGGTGGTTTTGCAATGGCTTTATTCCGTGGTTTCCTGGCAATGGTCGCTTCACTTTACTTGCTTGTGGAGAAAGATAAGCTAAAAGCATTTGTAATAAGATTAATTTCTGCCCTAACATCTGAATCTACGAATAATACAATTCTTAAATATTCCGGCAAACTGGATTTTAACTTCCGGCAATATATCTTTGCCCAAACTATCGATGGCATAATTCTGGGGTCCATTATGACAGTAGTATTGTTTGCGTTTGGCTCCCCTTACGCTTTGGTTTTAGGGCTTATTTTGGGAATAGTGAATTATATTCCGTATTTTGGGTCTATTTTTGGTACGGCCCTTGCACTTCTGGTTGTGGCTTTTACCCAAGGGATGCCAACTGCGTTGGTCGCGCTTCCAATTATGTTTGCCATCCAGCAATTTGACGGCAACTTTATACAGCCAAAATTAATGGGCAAAACATTTGCCCTTAGCCCACTGCTTGTTATCATAAGCGTAACCATCGGTATGAATTATGGCGGCATATTGGGAATGCTGGTTGCCATACCAATTGTCGCAATATTAAAAGATGTGCTTAACGGGTACATTGCATACAGAGAAGAAAACAAAGATAAGCCGCAAATATCCGACAACGATTTTATGGATAGAGATATCTGGTAATCCATAAAGACAGCAATATTCCCACAAAATTTGCAAGCAATGCCCCGGCAAGGGTGAATCGTGTTTTTGTTATTTTTATACTCATAAAGTAAATACTCATTGTATAAAACACCGTTTCCGTGCTGGACATCATTATTGATGTAAACCGTCCTATAAATGAATCCGGGCCGTAATTTTCATACAGGTCTATTAATAACCCCGTAGATGCAGAAGATGACACAAGACGCATCAAAGTTAGCGGGACCGTTTCTGTAGGATAACCGAGCCTGTCTGTTAACGGGGATATTAAGCTGCCCAGCAAATCCAATGCACCGGAAGCCCGCAGCATTCCAACAGCCACCATAAGGCCCACAATTGTTGGGGCAATGGTAAATACAGTATGAAAGCCGTCTTTCGCGCCGGATACAAAATGATCATACACAGGCATTTTTCGGCTGAACGCAAACAACAATATTCCTGCAAATGTTATTGGAATTATCATGTCCGATAAAAATAGTATCCAGCTCATGTGGCATCAACTCCTTTGTATATGATTATTCGCGGAGGAATTATAAAATGCAAACTAAGAATATTAGTGCGGAATTGACATATCCGATACTTACAATTGGAATTTTGAAAGAAATAATTAAAGACGGCGTAAATCTTTCCCCGCATATTCATCGTGTAGGGCTTATTGGCAGTTATGCGCGTGGAGATTATCATGACAACAGTGACATTGACTTGCTTTTAGATGTGCCTGATGTGAATTATAATGAAACAATGTTTGAATTCGGACATTTTGTTGAGCATGTATTGGATTATCAATTTAATAAAAAACTCAACATTGTTAGGTATACCACCGCACTAAACTATGCAGCCGCTGCACCAAAGGCAAAAAGGTTTTGGTATTATCAAGAAGGATACAAAAAAATGCTACAGGATGTGGTGTGGTTATATGAAAGATAGAATAACACTACCCCCTGATATCGCATTCACAATGTGATATCAGGGGGTAGTTTTTGAATTTCGAATTATATTGTTTAATTCAGCCCCAAAGCGGCCAATCTTTCCCGGAGGAAATCTGCGGCCATGCGGATGTCCGCTTCGGGTGTGTCTCCAACTTCTCTTTCGATGGTAAGGAAGCCATTAAAGCCGATTTCGTTAAGGGCGCGCAAGTAATCGTCCCATTTTACGCCACCTTTGCCCAGGGGAACTTCTTCCCATTTTAGTGGGTTGGCAGACAGTTGCAGACCGTCTTTGGCATGGGTATGGACAATATATTTGCCCAATGTGTGTACGCCTTTTACAGGGTCGTCTGCCACAACCATAACCAGGTTTGCAGGGTCGTAGTTAACCCTTACGCCGCCTGCGCCAAGGCTGTCTAGGAATTCCAGTAAAACTTGTGCTGTTTCCGGGCCGGTTTCTACGGCAAAGGCAGAACCGATAGAGTCCGCGTAAAGTGCCAGCTCGCGGCAGGCTTTGCGCATTACTTCTTTTTTGGCGTTTTCTTCTGTGGGGACTACGCCGATGTGGGTTGTTACCACATCGCATTCAAGCATTTTCGCCAAGTCCATGATACGTTTAGAGCGTTCTACCCGATCTTTGTTATCTTCCTCGTTTTCAAAGCCGTGGCCGCCCAAGTCGCCACAGATGGCGGAAAATACCATGCCGTGGCTTTTTACAAGGTCAAGCCATTCTTTTACAAGGGCAGGGGTCATGTTTTCCGGTGCCAGTTCGCCAAAAGACGCATAAGCTTGTATACCCTTTGCACCGACGCTTGCGGCCATCGGTACTGTCATTTTTAGCGGGCTGTCCAAACTGCGTTTCGCGCCTTGATGGTCTTGAGGTACTCTAAGAGCGGGGTCGCTTAGAAAACTTTCCAGCATCGCGCCTATTTTCATTGCCATGTTATTTCCTCCTAAAATTAAGATAACGGAATTTCTTTATGCTGCTCTGCAGAATCGTAAATTGCCTGCATTAGCTGAGCGGTTACAATGTTAGTGTCAATATGTGATGCCAATTTTTCGCCTGTTTTTATGCAATTTACAAATGCGTCAATTTCGTTTTGAAAATGGTCGCGGGTTTCAATTTCGGGCTTTTCTGTTACCAGCTTGCCGTCTGCTGTGGAGTAGAATGTAAAGCCACCGCCATATTGAAGACGGATGCCGCCTTTATCACCGATAAAATCAATATACTGCTCGCCTGTGCCAATATTTTCTGCCCAGGCACCGTTAATGGTAATGGTAGGCCCATTGGTGCGGATCATGGCGGTTACGGAATCGTCAACGTCATAAATGCCGTCCAAGGTTGGCGGCCCTGCCCACATAGACTCAAAAACATAATTTGGTATATCTTTGCCCAAAACACAAAATGCTTCGGCAGAAACGGTGTTAACTTTAGGGTCGCCACAGCAATACATAACGATGTCTAAGTAATGGACACCCCAGTCAATTAGCGCGCCGCCGCCGGCAATTGCCTTTGTGGTAAATGCACCGCCAAGCCCGGGAATAGAGCGATGGGCGCGGAAACTTGCGTATACGCGGTACACATCACCAAGTTTGCCTTCGTCGATGTATTTTTTGATAAGGTTAACATTGTCGTTAAACCTATTTACAACGCCTATGTTAAGTGTCATGTCTGTTTCATTTTGCACTTTTTTCATTTCAAGTGCTTCCGCATAGGTGCGTGCTGCAGGTTTTTCGCATAAAACATGCTTGCCTGCGCGCATTGCGGCAATAGAAATTTCTGCATGTACATTATTTGGCGTACATACGGAAATTGCTGTAACTTCCGGGTCTGCCAAAACTTCTTTATAATTGGTAACGGCAGTGCCGCAGCCGTATTCTTTTACTGCTTTCTCTGCCCTTTCGGGAATAATGTCACAAAAATACTTAATTTCTACATCCGGATTATTCATGTACGATGGGATGTGCGCCGCGTTGGCGATTGTTCCGCATCCGATAATTGCAACCTTCATAATACCCTCCTTATACCGCAACCCAGAGCCCCGGGGCTTTTTCTGCTTTTAGTGCGGCTTCTATTACCGCTATGCCTGTGATTGTTTCCTCGTGTGTAACCGATGCGTTGCCTGTTTTAAAGAAATTAACCATATCCGCAGCAAAGTTTTTTGCATAGGTGTCGCCGGTAATTAATGTTTTTGCGGAACCGTCTTTGAAAACAACGGCCATTCCGAAGGGGCAGCCCCAAGCATGGTGTGAAACAATAGCCCTACGCCCGTCATTAAACTCGCAAACATATGATTGATATTGCTCGGTACCGGTAAACATAACCCTTGTCATGCCTGTCCCCATCAAGTAAATAATCGGTTCAATTTGATGAACGCTGTATGTTTCTATACGGCCTGCACCAAAGCTTACTGCATTTACAACCGTGTCTCTGCCAACATCCAAATATTCTTGCGCAAAACGCAAACCGGATGCAGAATAGCAAGGGGTACCGCTTTCTTTTGCCCAACTGAAAATACGCTGTGCAATTTCCTTTGTCTCTGCAAAAGTTTTGTCTACATACACGGGCTTGCCGCTTTTTAGGGGAACCCTGCAAAGCTCTTCGTGATGTTCTGGGTTATCCGGAGACAATACAACAATTGCGTCGCTTTTTTCAACCAATTCTTCGATAGAATTAATACGCTGAACGTTAAATTTTGCGCACCATTCATCTGTGGTCATTCCTCCGTTTGGGTGGTCAATCATTGCGTAAGCATACGCAAGTTCAATTTCGCCGCCGGATGCTTCATCAAGCCACGCAGGGAAATTATTTGCGTGCCACTCATCCAAAAAATAATCGACAAAACCAATTTTCATTAATTTTGCTCCTCTCGTTTTTATCATTTATCTTTAATGCAAATGATTAATATTTGCCAAGTTCAAGGCCTTTTTCAATAAAATATTTCAATGTTTCGTACTCTACTTCCGGTGGGATAGAATGATCACTGTGCAGGCAATACCCGTAATTTTGCTTCAATATTGGAATTTTTGCTTCAAGCTCCCGGTCGATGGCGGCCCTGTCGTTTGCGCACAAGAACCGGACATCCATACCGCCCATAAGACTTAGAACTTCTCCGTATTGTTTAAAAATGCGAATAGGATCCATACCCGCCTTTATTTCTATGGCTTGCAAGCAGTCTACACCGGCTTTTACAATGCCCGGGAGCAGGGGCTCGATGAACCCGCAGATGTGCATGATAACCGGTATATTGCGATGGTGGGCAAAATCGACCGTGCGTTTATGAGCTGGGTAGATAAGCTCGTTATACATATCCGGGGACATAAACGGACGGTTTTTAAAGCCCATATCTTCATAGTACCAAATACCGTCCGGCGGGCCTTCTTTGGCGAATAAAATTTCTTGCAACTGTAACGTCAAGTCGGAATAAACCTGCACCATGTCACGTATCCAGTCCGGGTCAAGTGCCATGCCCATCAGCATGTATTCATGCCCGCACACTGGGTGCATTTGCTCAAATACATTAACACCGCACCAGCAGAAAAATTTGTTCCCTTCTTTCGCTTTTGCCTTTGCTTCACGGTATGCGGCAAAATTTATACGCCGTTCGTCTATGTTAATTAATTTTTCGCGTATTTCATTCCATTGGCTGCGTTCCTTCACTACATAGTCTACATTTTCCGGTGTGGCACTTTTGCCTTTAAACCAGCGTAAAATCGCGCCGTTTCCGTTTTTTACAAGACGCGTTTTTTCTGTTTCTTCCACTATTTCGTCTTTGAAATCCAAGTCTGCAACACAGTTAAACACCCAAGACTCTACAATGTCCAGGTTAAAGTGACTTCTTACGTCTTCACCCGGTTTCAGGTGCCCTTGCGCAGTATATGCAGCCTGAGTTTCGCCCCAGAATGTCTCGTAACAGCCGATACGGTCTGCGGGTTCCCGTTTTAACATGCGCCTGATACGCTCGTGACTTGTTAATTGCGACATAAAAACAGCCTCCTTTTTTAATTTACATCCCACTCATAAATATTAATAAACCGCTGACCTTCCTTGTATAGGTCACTCCACTCCGGCAGGCGGACCATTTTGCCTACGTGCCGTGTGCCCAATTTTTCGCATACCCGCCGGGACGGAATATTTGTATAGTTGTTGGTGATAAGAAGTTTTGTCATTTTGTGGGCCTTTGCAATGGGCAGCAAAAGTTTGCAGGCCTCTACGGCGTAACTGTTGCCCCGGTGTTCTTCGTTCACGTTGTAACCAACTTGCCCGCCATAGTACAAATTATCGTTTTTGGGCCCGCCGCCGTAACCTATACGAAGGCCGGTTTCGCCTATTTTTTCATTATTTTTGCATATGGCAAATGTATATGCAGGTACCCAATTCTTTTCCGGGTTAGCAGGGCTTTTTTCTATACAGACGAGATAAATACTACCGTTTGAAAGAGTAGGGATGCTAACAAAGTCGTTAAACTCGAAGGGTAGAGAATTGTAGTAAGCAATTTCCTTTTCTACTTCCCATTCGCTTTTTAGGATTGCGAAAAATGCTTCATCGGTATATCTTCGTTCTGCTTGCTTTTTTGCAGGATGGGCATCAAAATACAAACCCTCGCGTCGCATACCAAGCTTTTCCATAAGCCTGCACGAAGCAGCATTTTCGGCATCGGTGCTAGAAATAATTCTGCGGATATTTAGTTCATCAAAACCTAACTCCAGCACTCGTTTTCCCATTTCCGTACCGTAGCCAAGGTTCCAGTAATCGAGGTGTAAAATCCAGCTTATTTCTGCCAGGTCGTCACCTATCTTTTTAAGACCGCAATAGCCAATTAATGCACCGGATTCTTTTAACACAACAGCGTACCTATAAGTTTTGCACGGTACCTCTTCTGCCAGCTTGATTGATGAGTCAATAAACTCCATTGTTTCGTTTTCTGTATTAGGCCCACGCATATAAAGTACGTTTTCCGGGCAGCTTGCAAAACTGTGCACAGCAGTAAAGTCATCTGCACTAAACTTTCTTAAAATAAGCCGTTCGGTTTCAAGTATTTTCATTGGCGTACTTCCTTAATGTAATTTTTTTAGCATATCGTCAAACTTCTCCCTTAACTCCGGGCAGGTTTTCCAGTTTACATTCTGCCCGTCGCCATACGACCGGGGTACAATATGCACATGCAAATGAACGATAACCTGCTGCCCTTCTTCCCCGGCGCTGTGGAGAATTTGCAAATTTTCCAGCCCCAGTTTTACTTTATACAGGTCAACCACTTTTTTTGCCGTAGCCATCACCTGTAAAAATGTTTCGTTTGGGATATCCAAAATGTTTACATAGTGGGCCTTTGGTATAACCAGCGTATGAAATTCTGTCGCCGGGAATATATCTAAAAAGGCAAGTGTGTGCTCGTCTTCGTAGACTTTATAGGCATCGGCTTCACCGTTTGCTATTTTGCAAAAAATACAGTTTTCCATAATTCGTATCCTTTCTCTACAGCCCCAACTCCTGCTTACACTCTGAAAATGCCTGAATAGCAATATTCAACTGCTCTTTTGTATGGGCGGCGGAAACCTGGCACCTTACCCGTGCGCGGCCTTTGGGCACAACAGGAAAGAAGAAGCCAATGGCGTAAACGCCTTTTTCCAGCAATTTTTCCGCCATTTTTTGTGCCATTAATTCGTCATACAACATAACGGGCACGATGGGGTGTACCCCGTCCACAATTGACAGGCCAATATTTTTTATGCCTTGGCGGAAATGGGCTGTATTTTCTTCCAAGCGTTTTTTATAGTCTTCGGATTCAGTAACAAGTTCCAACACCTTTAAACTGCCGGAGGCGATAATGGGGGAGAGGGTGTTGGAGAATAAATATGTCCGGGAACGTTGGCGCAGTATGTCAATTATGGCTTTTTTGCCGCTGGTGTACCCGCCGGAGGAACCCCCCAACGCCTTGCCCAACGTACCTGTAAGAACGTCCACTCTGTCCATTACATTGCAATACTCGTGGCTGCCCCTAAGGTTTTGGCCGATAACACCAACACCGTGGCTGTCGTCTACAATTACAATGGCGTCGTATTTATCCGCCAAGTCGCATATTGCGGGCAGGTTGGCAATTGTGCCGTCCATGGAAAACACGCCGTCGCAGACAATTGCTTTTATGCGGGCATCTTTTGCAGCTACAAGCTGGGCCTCTAAATCTGCCATGTCGTTATTCTTGTATCGGTACCTGTCGGCTTTACACAAACGTACGCCGTCAATAATACTGGCGTGGTTCAATTCATCACTGATAATGGCATCCTGTACCGTTAACAAGGTTTCAAACAGCCCGCCATTTGCGTCGTAGCAAGATGAATATAAAATCGTATCTTCCGTAGAAAGGAATTCGCTTAGCTTTGCTTCCAGGTTTTTGTGCAGTTCCTGTGTCCCGCAAATAAAACGCACGGAAGAAAGCCCATAACCCCACTTGTCTATGCCCTGTTTCGCGGCTTCTTTTATTTCCGCGTTGTTGGCAAGGCCAAGGTAGTTATTGGAACACATGTTTATCAATTGGGATTTTTGCGTAGTGTCAATCATAGAAGATTGGGGCGTTGTAATAACGCGCTCGGTTTTCCACAATCCGGATTGCTTTATTTCATCTGTAACTTGCTGCCAGTGGTTGTATGCAGTTTTCATAAAATGTCTCCGTTTCTGATTATTTTTTTCATAGTAAACAATGTCCATACCCTGTTTAATATTCTTTTCGGTACCCGTCAACTTGTAACCCATTTTTTCGTAAAGGTAACGTAATTTTGGCTCTTGTTTTATGGTATCCAAAGTCCATGTAGCTGCATTTGGGTATAGTTTTTCCACTTGTACCATTGCGGCTTGGGCATAACCATTGCCTTGAAAGACCGGTAAAATGAACATTTGAGACAGCCTGACGGTATACTCATCCACACGGTAAACACGCAGATATCCGATGGCTTCATCGTTTATATAGATAAAGTACTGGTCTACACTGTCAAAATCAAACCGTGCCTTAACTCTATCTATTGTTTCGGCCCCGGGGTTTGTGTCGTAGTCTTTATACTTTTCCAGCAAATCTTTAAAGCCAGCAATCTGAATTTCATGTATTTTTTTGCTGTCTTCAACGGTTGCTTTTCTCAAATGCAATGCCATTTGTCTATTCTCCCCAGTTCAAAATCACCTTACCGGATTTTCCGCTTTTCATCAGCTCAAAAGCTTCCGCATACTCTGTGTACGGGAAATGATGGGTGATTACTTTGGCAATTTCTTTTTCCAACCCGGATTGCAAAAGGGCAGTCATCCTATACCATGTGTCAAACATCTGCCGTCCGTATATGCCCTTTAATGTAAGGCTGTTGAAAATTACTTTATCCCAATTAATTTGTACGTCTTTCGGCAGTATTCCCAAAATTGCTATTTTGCCACCGTTGGCCATAACATCTACCATACCGGAAAATGCCTGACCGCTGCCGGACATCTCCAAGCCTACGTCAAAGCCTTCCTTTATTAGGTCTAGGCTTGCCATTGCATCTTCAAGAGTTTGATGGCGTACATCAACTGTGGCGGTGGCCCCAAGCTCTTTTGCAAGTTCCAGCCGCTGGGGGTTAATGTCGGAAACAACAATACTTCTTGCCCCGGCCCGTTTTAAGATTGGCACAGACATTAGCCCGATAGGCCCTGCGCCCGTAACCAGCACATCTTCGCCCAGCACATTAAATGAAAGGGCAGTATGAGTGGCGTTGCCCAGTGGATCTGATATGCTGTGGATATTTTCCGAAATATTGGGGTCGCAAATCCACAAATTACTTGCGGGGAAAGCGATATATTGAGCAAATACCCCGTCCATGTTAACACCTATGCCAACCGTTTGGCGGCAAAGGTGTGGGTAGCCCGTTATACAGTGGCGGCACTTGCCGCAAACAATGTGCCCTTCGCCCGTTACAAGTTGGCCAACTTTTACATTGGCAACGTACATGCCGGTTTCTACAACTTCCCCAACAAATTCATGCCCCATTATTTGCGGCGTAACAATGTTTTTCTGCGCCCAATCATCCCAGTTGTAAATGTGAATGTCTGTACCGCATATGGCGGTTTTTTTTACTTTTATAAGCACCTCGTGGTGCTTAATAGTGGGATAAGGTACGTCTTCCAGCGTAAGGCCGTTTGGAGCGTTTACTTTTTTTACAATAGCTTTTGTAGTTTTCATAATGCAACTCTCCGGATAAGATATTTTTGTGAACCATGGGTTTACCCCCTGATATCAGGGGGTGGTAATGCTAATTTTTCTGCTTTTCATACCCGTCTATTACGCGGCTTAGGCACTTCAACAAATGTTGCGTCTACCAAGGTGCCTTCACGCTTTACTACCCCGTTTGCAGTAAGCAGCTCATTAAACAAGTCAAACAATTCCCGCATTCCTTCTTTGCCCATTTTTTGCTTGAACAACCATATCGTACTCGCGTCCGGTGATTTTTCGCCCAATTCCATATTTAAAAAACGCTGAAAACTCAGACGGTCATTTACAAGATATTCTACTCTGCTGTCCGACAAATTGTTCAGGTGTTGTAACAGAGTTATTTTAAACAGCTTAAGTTCATCTATAGGCGGCCTGCCGCCTTTAGAATTGGTTCCTTTCCGAATACGCTTGTGGATTGGCTCGCGGAATACTTCCCAATCGATTGCCTCATTTAGCTTTTGAAGCGGGTCGCCAAGTTTTGTCAGTCTTTCAAGCTGTACATCCGCTCCGTACATCATCAATTGCTTGCTCATACACATCACCTATTATTTTTATACAAAACGCCGCCGCGTCGTTAATAAACTCAAGGGTTTGCTGGTAAGTAACAAAAAAACAACTGCTTGTATCAACGGTTCCATCCGCGTTGGCATAAAATGCGGAAAGCAAGCTGTCACGGCCTGCAAGTAATTCTTCCGCTGTCACCAGCCCCGGCATATCCTGCGGGGCAGAGTTTCGCAACAGCCTTTCAATTTCGCTGCCTTTATAAAATTCATTGTATATCCGCAAATCAATAGTGCGCAAATCTTTGTAGTATTCGCTTGCGTAGCCTTTCGCGGCTTCTTCCGGGTGGTTAGTAACAAAGTTCTCCCATATGCTAATGTGGTTATAAATATCCGTAAGTACATGTACTGCATAGCCTGCAGCCAGCGGGTTGCCGGGGTTGGTACGCAAAAAAGACCTGACACAGTTTTTCCAGCCGTCAACGTCAGTAACTCTGCCCCATCTTTCTTCGCTAACCGGGCAAAGGTGGGTAATCTTTTTTGCAGGACCAATATTGGACTGTGTCGCGTTTAAAAATTCTGCACGGAAATGAACCGCGTCCGGCGCAATTGACCCCAGCATAAAAAGTTCGGGGGCAGGTGAAGGGAGTGTTTCAAGAACTTTGTATGCCACACATAAGTGTGTAAGTGGAAATGCCATCCTGTTTACCTTGTGGGGGTGTAATCTGTCGTGTTTACTCTGCCCAACGATACGTACTCGATAAATTTACCCGTTCCTACAGCAACACACGAAATGGCATCTTCGGCAATAATTGTATTAATGCCGGTCCGCTGGCTGATAAGCCTGTTTAAACCGTAAAGAAGACTTCCTCCGCCGGTCATAACTATTCCGCGGTCAAAAATATCCGCAGCCAACTCTGGCGGGGTGCGCTCCAAAACCATATGAACGGCTTCAACAATATTGGTTACAGATTCGTGCAGTGCCTCTTCCATTTCTTCCGAAGTGACAGTTATGGTTTTTGGAAGCCCGGAAACCAAATTGCGGCCGCGCACATCCATTGTTACACTTGTTGTACGCGGAAACGCGGTACCAATATTTACTTTCAAATCTTCTGCAGAACGTTCGCCAATTAAAATATTATGTTTTTTTCGCATGTAGCGGATAATCGCTTCATCAAAATTGTCGCCCGCAACTTTAATTGAAGTACTTTCCACGGTGCCGCCCAAGGAAATTACAGCAACATCTGTTGTACCGCCGCCAATGTCAACAATCATACTGCCGCAAGCGCGCTCTATATCTATTCCGGCACCAATTGCAGCAGCAATAGGTTCCTCAATAACAAAAACCTGGCGGGCACCGGCATTTTTGGCCGCTTCCTCTACAGCACGGCGTTCCACACCGGTTACGTTTGACGGCACACAAATAGCTATGCGCGGTTTGCGCAGTGGCCGCCCAATGGCTTTTCTTATAAAATATTCCAACATTTTTTGGGTTATACGGTAATCGGAAATAACACCTTCCCGCATTGGGCGTATAGCCACAATATTGCCCGGTGTACGCCCCAGCATATTGCGGGCCTCTTGGCCAACGGCAAGTATTTCGTCATTTTTATCTTTGTTAATTGCTACTACAGAAGGCTCTTGCAACACTGTTCCCTGGCCTTTTACATATACTAAAACAGAGGCTGTTCCCAAATCAATTCCAATGTCTGTACTAAGCATTATCCTTGCTCCTTTTTATTTAGTTTCGTCCTGCGAATTCTCTTTGAATCGACCTCTCATGGTCTTTCTTTGCTATTGCTTCCCGTTTGTCGTAAAGTTTTTTACCTTTTGCAAGAGCTATATCAAGTTTTACATATGAACGAGAAAAATATACCTTTAACGGTACAATAGTAAACCCTTCACGGCTTATTGCCGCACGCAGCTTGTTTATTTCCCTGCGGTGCAGAAGCAAACGCCGTTTCCGCAGCGGGTCTTTGTTGAATATATTCCCGTGAGAGTAGGGGCTAATGTGCATTCCTTCGATAAATGCAGAATTGCCTTCTATGCGAATATAGCTTTCCTTCAAGTTACAACGCCCTTCTCGCAGTGATTTTACTTCGGTCCCTACAAGAGAAACACCGGCTTGAAAAGTTTCTTCTATGAAATAATCGTGATATGCTTTTTTGTTTTGTGCAATAAGACGATAAGAATTTTCGGTTTTTCCTTGCGACATAGATAAGACACCCCTTTGTGAATCGCATTAATATGTACAGTATATACGCAAATTGACATAATTGGAAGGGGATTAGGAAAAAACTACAAAAGCCGCTGGAATTACAGCGGCCTTTATTAAACAATTCAGTTACAACCAATATGCATTAGAATTTGCGTCTAAACCTTCCTTATCGCGGCACATCACACGTATATATTTTTCATTTCCGTTAAGGACAAATCCCACTTCGTTCAAAGCCTCGCCTTTTTCAATATGGCACGTCCTGTCATCCGTATATACGATAACTTGGCATGCATCGGAACATTTAACGTTAAGTACCCCATCTTGGATAAATATTTCATAAATTTCGGGGCCTTGGCTGGAATAAAAATCACCTTGCTTTAAGGCGTTAAATATATCGCTGTAACCCAGGCTTGGGCTGTTTATCATAACAAAGCCGCCAAAAGAGTCGTTATTGAGGCCCTCTGCAGGATGGCGATTGTGGTTATCGTCTGTGGAAAGGCAAAATATTTTGTTTCCGCAGCGAAGCATTTCGTCGTAAACCTGGGGGCTGTAACTACAATTCCCGTCGAACACAGCACAGCCATGGTTGTAAATCTCCATCGCGAAGCAACCCTTTAGCTTGCTGTACTCATCATAGGTCTGCAAAGACCAATAAGGATGGTTGTAGCATACTAGAAAGCCCTCGTCGGCTCTATCCTTGATGTATTGGTTTATCGCATCAATATCGTCATAATCCATGCCCATAAGCTGCGGTGTTTCGCAGGCGTTTGGATCCGGCGAGAATAAAATAAAATGATAAACCCGTTTTTTTGAAAACGGCTGACCCGGCAGGCTTTGCCCAATATCAACTTCGCAAGAGTTTATAGCCAGAAACATGTCATCGTTTAAATATGAATGGTTTACTAACTTGTTATGGTCGGAAAAAGCAATAACGCTGTACCCTTTGGCTTTGTACATTTCTTTCGTCTTTTCCGGTGTCCATTCACCGTCAGAAACTGTGGTATGGCAGTGTAAATTTGCTTTGTAAATATTTTTGTCGGCTTTAAACAGAACTTTTTTCATAGCCTACACCCTGCAGTTTAGCATCAAATCCAAAAGATCGCGGTCTACATTAAAACCTTTAATTTTTTCGTATCTTGCACCCTCGCGGCCATGGTCAACTATGCCAAACGGGCCTTTAAAATTCCACATTGCGTATCCCCAGCCAAATTCCTGCCAAACAGACATAAGGTCTGTTAACCAGCGCACGGCCATATCATTCGGTGTTTTGTTGTAACAGCCAAATTCACCCATATGGATTTTTACGCCTTTTGCCTCTACATCGCGCCATTCTTTATATGCTTCCACTAAGGCTTGGCGGTCCCAATACTTATCCCAGATTGTACCCGGATATTCCGGCATTTTCATATCTTCCCAACCGTCTACCCAACCTGCCTTGTAGTGGCTTACCTCAAATGGGGTGTAGCCTCTGCCGCTATGGATTGCACCTGTGTCTGCTAACTCTGGAATTGCCAAGTGTCCGCCGCCCATTCCGTCCAATACAATTTCCCTGCCGGGGTCAATTGCACGGATTGCGGCTATTGTACTGCGCATTACGCTTGCATGGTTTTCGCGTGTGCAGCTATATTCGCCAACGCTTGGGGGCTCGTTCAGTAAATCGAAACTCAACTGCCCGTTAGAAATGCCTTTATAACGTTTCGCAAAATATTCCCATAAGAATTTGAAGCCGTCCTGAGCCTCTTCGTCTGTCCACAGGTTGTGTTTTTCCAAGTCATTTCTGTTAATA
Organism: Bacillota bacterium; assembly: GCA_009786175.1. The sequence continues at coordinate 20,858 of WQTQ01000234.1, forward strand.
CAGTAACCCGGCGCACGGTGTATATTTAAGCTCATGTGAAGGCCGCGCTTAATGCATTCTTCCAGGTATTTATCGATGTATTTTTCAAAAATGCTTTCGTCCGGGTTTTTATAATCAAAGCCCTTTGTCCAAAAGCGGTAGTCTGTTGGAATACGTACAAAGTTGAAGCCGTATTCTGCAATAAAATCCAGTTCGTCCAGTGCCGGAGCCAGTGGCGGGGTGTCTTCGTTGTACTTGGAAAACATCCACAGGAAATTGAAGCCGTACTTGTTCATGTCTTTATTCAATTGAGCTGCTCCTTTCAAAAAATAAATTTCTGGCATTCTCACTTGTCTGCTTATACACAGTCTCTACACTTACACCTTTAATTTTCGCAATTTCCTCTGCTACATGCACTAAATATTGCGACTCGTTACGCATATTGCGGAATGGGGCAGGCGATAAATACGGCGCGTCTGTTTCCAGCAAAATACGTTCCAGCGGAGTTGCATCAACAGCAGATTGCAGCAGCCCTGTTTCATCATAGGTAACAACGCCGCCGACACCAATATAAAAACCCATGTCCACATACACTTTTGCCAGGTCGGCGTCACCGGGGAAGCAATGGATTACGCCCTTTCGAACAGAGCTTTCGGCAATAATGTCAAACACGACCTTGTCTGCTTCACGGGAGTGAATTACGACGGGCAGGCCAACCTCCCGGGCCAGCTTTAACTGCTGCTTAAACCAGTGCCGTTGTACAAGCTGCGGAGAATACTCGTAAAAAAAGTCCAGCCCTATTTCACCAACGGCCACAACTTTTTCATGAGAGCAAAGGCGTCTTAACTCTTCCAGATGTGCGAACGTAAGTGTTTTGCTTTCATGTGGATGGACACCAACCGTGGCATAAACATGCGAAAAATTTTCTGCCAAATTGATAGAAGCTTTGGATGTAGGCAAATCGCTGCCTATATTTATTATCATGTCCACGCCATAGCCGGGCATGGCATTTAAAAGCTCGTCCCGATCTTTACTAAACCGTTTATTCTCGTAATGGGCGTGGGAATCAACTATCTTAATCATATTTTATCCTTCTCTATACGCGGGAATGCGGCAGGTCCTTTGGTTACATGCAGCTTACGGTCCAGCAAGCCGAACTGCTTGGCAGACTCCCAAGTTTTTAAGCTTGAGCCTGCAATATTAAGCTGGTCGTAAATTATATCCGGTGTGTTTGGCATTACCGGACCAACAGCAACGGCCAAAATCCGCAGAACTTCTGCCAGATTGTACAATACAGTTGCAAGTTCGGTATTTTTGCTTTCATCTTTGGCCAATACCCACGGCGCGGTTTCGTCAATATATTTATTAGCACGGCGCACCAGGTTCCATGTTTCGTTCAATGCTTCAGAAAATGCCAACTTGTCCATTTTTTCTTCTACTTTGCCAACCACAGAGGCTGCCATTTCTTTTAACTCTGCGTCGAAGGCTGTTGGTGATTCCGGCAAGTCCGGCAATGTTCCGCCAAAGTATTTGTCCACCATGCCAATTGTACGTGACAGTAAATTGCCTAAATCGTTGGCAAGATCCGCATTATAGCGGGTAATCAGGGCGTCTTGACTAAAATTTCCGTCAGGGCCAAATGTAAATTCGCGCAGTAAAAAGTAGCGGATTGCGTCCACCCCGTATTGGTTTACCAAAACATGAGGGTCTACAACGTTGCCCAAGGATTTACTCATTTTTTGACCTTCGTATTGCAGCCAGCCGTGGGCAAAAACCTGCTTAGGCAGCGGCTCCCCAAGTGCCATTAATATGCAAGGCCAAATAATTGAGTGAAACCGTACAATATCTTTACCCATAAGATGCAAGTCTGCAGGCCAATATTTTTTGTACATCGTGTCATCATCGGACATATAGCCAAGGGCGGTAATGTAGTTTGGCAACGCGTCTACCCAAACATACACAACATGGCCCGGGTCAAAATCCACAGGCACACCCCAAGTGAAAGTGGTACGGGATACGCACAAATCTTCCAAACCCGGTTTTATAAAATTGTTGACCATCTCGTTGCGGCGGGACAGGGGCATTATAAATTCCGGGTTGGCATCATAGTGGGCCAGCAGTGCGTCCTGATACTTTGACATACGGAAGAAATAGGCCTCTTCGCTAATTGGGCTTACAGCCCTGCCGCAGTCCGGGCATTTGTTGTTTTCAATCTGACGTTCGGAAAAAAATGTTTCACAGGGGGTGCAATAAAGGCCTTCGTAACTGCCTTTGTAAATATCCCCTTGGTCGAACAATTTCTTAAAGATTTTTTTGATACCGGCCATGTGGGCCTCGTTGGTTGTACGTTGGTAAAAATCGTATTGGAAATCCATTAGTTTTAGTATGGTAACATGGCGTTCCATCAGGCCGTCTACAAATTCTTGAGGGGTTAGGCCGGCCTCTTTGGCAGAAAGCTCTACTTTTTGCCCGTGTTCGTCCGCACCAGTAAGAAATTTAACATCGTACCCGCATGCTTTTTTGTAACGTGCCATAACATCAGCCGCTACAGTGGTGTAAATGTGGCCAATATGCAAGTCGGCGTTAAGGTAATAAATTGGTGTGGTGACGTAGTACGTTTTCATTAATAACCTCCGTTATCTTGTGCCAAATAATCTGTCCCCGGCATCACCTAAACCCGGAACAATGTATCCGTGACTATTTAGTTTTTCATCGTAGGCAGCTGTATAAATGTCTACATCCGGGTGGTTTTTAAGTACCTCTTCAACGCCTTCTGCAACGGCAACAAGGCATAGGAATTTTATATGAACCGCGCCTGCGCTTTTTAAGTATCTGATACTTTGTTCCGCAGTGCGCCCTGTGGCAAGCATAGGATCCAACAGAAGAATTTCACTGTCTTTAATGTCGGGTGGAAGTTTGCAGTAATACTCTACGGGCTGAAGAGTTTCGGGGTTACGGTAAACGCCAATGTGTCCGACTTTAGCCGTAGGAATCAAGTTAGAAATGCCTTCTACCATTCCAAGCCCTGCACGTAATATTGGTACAAGTCCAAACTTCCTTGCGCATTCCCAGCCTTCGGCAATACCAACGGGAGTTTCAACTGTTTTACCGATAAGCGCAGTTTCGCGTGTAGCTTCATATGCGATAAACGCAGCAATTTCACCTACAATTTCACGAAATTCTTTGCTCCCGGTCTCTTTGTTCCTGATCATGGTCATTTTGCTGCTTACCAGCGGATGAGCGTTTACGTGCAATCTTTTCTTGATAACAGCGTCTAAGCTTTCCATAAATCCTCCTTAAGTTTTGTAATTGATTGAACAATCAACTGCTTTATTTGTGCCGCGCATTGGCGGTATGTCTCTAAATTTCCGCCATATGGGTCGGAAACGTCACAGCTTTTACCCGCGTATTCACCCAAGGTGAACACTTTTGCCCGGGGGCAGATATTGTTTATGGAATATAAATGCCCGGCAGTCATGGTTAAAACTAAACTTGCATTCTGTAAAATTTCCCGGGAAATTTGAGTGGAACGGTGGGGCTGTAAGTCTATGCCTTCGTCACCCATTACCTTTACCGCATTCTTACTTGCCGGTGAGCCCGTATCGGCGGCAACCCCAGCGGAAAGCACATTAACAGCTAAGTTATTTTCTTGGAATATTGATGCTGCAAGGGCGGCAGCCATTGGACTGCGGCAGGTATTTCCTGTGCAAACAAAAACAATGGTAGGATTAGACATTTACCATTCCCCTTTAATTCGGACGGTTGGTAACCGCCCCTACATTTAAAATATTGCCGTCAGCTGCTTTCTTCATCCTATCCATAATTGCCGTGCCAAGGCCGGTTTCGGCAACTGCTTCCGCATATATTGCAGATACATTTAGTTTGTCAAATTGGCGGAAATCTGCAAATAAATTTTGCGCGGCGGTTTCCGGGTTATCGCTTAAAATAATGTATTTTATGTTTGGAGAGGGATTGCCCGCGATAATATTTTTAACTGCTTCCGTTACATACGCGCCTAATAATTGCTCCGGCCTTGCTTCGCATTCCAGTATTATGTGTGTGGCCACGGCATGGGAACCCCCTTGAAGTATTGTCATTGGCGCTTTTGGGGCGTAGTGCCTGTACTTCATGCCGGGGGAGCGGGGGGCATCTGTGTGAGCTGCTTTGTCCGACTGTAATTGCGTAACTTCATGAATCATTTCACGGGTAATTGCCCCGGGGCGCAAAATTACCGGGGTTTGGCCGGTAACGTCAACTACCGTAGACTCAAGCCCTACATTTGAAATATTTCCGTCCAATACGATGTCAATTTCCCCTGTTGCAGAAAAGTCGTCGGTGACATGCTTTGCGGAAGTTGGACTTGGGCGGCCGGATTTATTCGCACTTGGGGCGGCTATGGGGCTGCCCACAGCTTCCAAAAATGCCAGTGCCGCAGGGTGGTTTGGAACCCTGACACCAACTGTATTTGTGGAATTTTGCGGGTGCCCGCCAACCCAACTTGGCAGGTGGTACTTCTTTTTCGCAATTAATGTAAGCGGCCCGGGCCAATAAGCCTTAGCCAGTGCCAGAGCGTATTCCGGCGGCGGTTCCACCAGTTCCAAAAATTGTTCGAGATTTGCCACATGAAGAATAAGCGGATTGTCCACTGGGCGGCCTTTTGCGGAATAAACCCGCTTTACGGCAGCGGCATTAAACGCATCCGCCCCTAGGCCATATACCGTTTCTGTAGGGAAAGCCACTATACCGCCGTCTTTGATTATATTTGCGGCTTTGGAAATGCTGTCAACCATAAATTACCCGGCTAAACCACAGCATTTTTTATATTTTTTCCCGCTGCCGCATGGGCAAGGGTCGTTGCGGCCAACTTTGGCTTCGTTGCGCACAATGGTATGAGAGCGTTTTTGCTCTAGGTATAGTTCTTTTTGCTCATCTTTCGTGTAAATATTATCCCATTCCGGCAGGTTGTAAAGGGCGTCCGCCTTATACTCAACCATTTGTTTGTAAAGCCTGTCGAACTCGATGTCTATTGCAATTGCGGTGTCTTCTTCAATTTCATCCACCGGCGGCAAGTTGTCCACACATTCGTGGATACCGTCAAAAAATGCGGCAGTTTGGGGCAGGGTAAAGCGGAATTTTTCCGCAAGTTCCGCAATTGTGCCTTCGATACGGTTGGTTTTTGTTCTTAGAAGATTTACGTACACGGCTTTTTCCTTTGCCAGATAATCGTCCCATACATGTTTTACAGGTTGATTCTGTACGTCAAAAGCGATGCGTTTCCATGCGTCTATTAATGCCATATTGAACACTCCTTATGTTTTCATTGTTGGAATTTTATCGCACTAACGGCAGTTTGTCCAGAAAATACGCGACATTTAATAAAACAAGTCCTTCCGGCGGCATAGTTTTACCGGCACGTTTCCTGTCTTTGGAAGCAATTATCGCCAAAATATCGGTAGATGAAATCTTACCCATCCCTACATACACCAGCGTTCCCGCGAGTATCCGTACCATATTATACAAAAACGCGTTGCCCGTTACAGTTAAAGTTATAATATTATTTGTATGCTTTTCCACACTGCAACAATAAATTTCACGCACTGTTGTTTTCGCACTTGAGCCTGTGGCGCAAAACGCCACAAAATTATGCCGCCCTACGAAAACTTTAGCGGCTTTTTGCATTTCAGCAACATTAAGGGCTTGAGGAACAAACGCGCTGTACCGAGATAAAAGCGGATTGGGGCAGGGGGCATTGTAAACGCTATAGGCGTAGGTTTTGTGCTGTGCGTCAAAACGCGGGTTAAAACCCTCCGGTACAGCAATTGCTGCCGTAACAGAAATATCCGGCGGCAAAAGCCCAACAAGTACCATGGGAAGTTTATCTAACGGCACACGTAAATCCGGCGCGGTAAAACAAACCCGCTGGCCCTGGGCATGTACACCTGCATCTGTACGGCTTGCGCTGCGCACTTGAACGGGACGGTTTAGCAATATTGAAAGAGCTTCTTCCAGCTTCTGCTGGACTGCCACGGCATTTTCCTGCCGCTGCCAGCCCGCATAATTTGTTCCGTCGTAGGCTACAGTTAATAAAATTTGCATTTATTCGCTCCTGATTTTTTCGGCTTTTACCCCCTGATATCACATTGACAAATGTGATATCAGGGGGTATCGCTATTATTTTCATAGGAATTTGTCACAAAATACATTTTATGTGGTATAATTCTGTGGATATATTTTATACTTAATTTTTAACACAACAATATTAATCGGGCAAGGCATTTTCTATCACAGGAGTAATTTTGTATGCTGTTCACATCTACAAATTTCTTAATGTTTTTGGCTGTACTGTTTGTATTGTACCAGCTGTTTCCCCAAAAGCACCGCTGGTTTGTATTACTGGCGGGTTCTATGACCTTTTACGGTTTTGCCGGGCATAGCTTTTTAGTTTATATTTGTGCTACAATTGTGACAACTTTCTTTTGTACAATACGCATCAAGAGCTTGGTTGCTAAGCGGGATGAATTTGCTGCAAGTACAGATGATAAAGAAGTGAAGAAAGTATTTAGGTTAAAAACGAAATCTGCATGTAAAAAGTGGTTTATTGCAGGGCTGGTTTTCAATTTTGGTATTTTATCGGTTGTTAAGTACGCCGATTTTGCAATTGGAAATACAAATGCGTTGCTGCAATGGGCAGGCAGCGGTACACGTTTTACTTTTATGCACTTCGCTTTACCAATGGGTATTTCATTTTATACCTTTCAAACCATGGGGTATTTAATTGATGTTTACCGCGAAAAAGTAAAGCCTGAAACCAACCTGTTTAAACTCGCGCTTTTTACATCCTTCTTCCCGCAAATAATTCAAGGCCCTATCAGCCGTTTTGGCGAGTTGTCTCAAACACTTTACAATGGCGACCCTTTACGCTGGCATAGCTTTTGGCGCGGGGCGCAGCGGATTTTAATAGGTTTTTTTAAGAAATTAGTAATTGCCGACAGGCTTTGGCCTGCACTGGAAACACTTACCGCAACCCCTGCAGAATATCGCGGCGCATATTATCTTTTTAGTATTGGGCTGTACGCAATTATCCTTTTCTGCGACTTTACCGGCGGTTTGGATATTACAATAGGTATCGCAGAAATGTTTGGCATAAAACTTGCGGAAAACTTCAAACGTCCGTTTTACGCCAGGTCTATTCAGGAATACTGGCAGCGGTGGCACATAACAATGTACACCTGGTTCAGGGATTATGTTTTTTATCCAATGTCCGTAGGCAAGTCTATGCTGCGCTTTACAAAATTTGCACGAAGAATATTTGGAGATTTTATAGGCAAGCGTATGCCCCTTCATGTGTCGCTGCAGTTCGTGTGGTTTTTAACGGGGCTTTGGCACGGGGCCACCTGGAATTTTATTGCCTGGGGTATGGCCAATGGTATTGTTATTGCAATTTCATTAGAGTTTCAGCCGCTGTACAAAAAGTTTCACACTAAATTTCCGTGGGCAGAAAAATTTTGGGTTTACCGCTGCTTCCAAATATTCCGCACATTTTGGCTTATGAATATGATCCGCTCCTTTGATATTTATGTTGGGGTAGGGAACACTTTACGCATGATGCTGTCCGTTTTTACAGATTTCGATTTAAGCGGGTTTTTATACAGAGGTGTTTCAGATTTAGGACTGGAATATTCGGCCTACATCAGTGCCGGGGCAGGGCTGTTGGTTCTGTTTTGGGTTAGTTACCTTGGCCGCGGCGAAGTTGATTTCCGTGACCGTATCGCAACGTACAGCTGGCGCACCGGGTATGTAATATTCGGAATAATTTTGCTTATGGTAATAATTTTAGGGGCGTACGGCATTGGATATGATGCCCGCCAATTTATTTATAATCAATTTTAACGGTGGAGATTATGAGACGGGAAAGAATTAAAAGATGTGCAACAGCTGCTTTCGTGTTTGCTTTGGTATTTTTATTTTTGCAACGGCTTCTTGTACCAAAGTATGCCACAGAGTTGTTTCACGGGAACATGATTAGCGAATACTACGCATCCGCTAAAGATCATAACATTATTTTTATTGGGGATTGCGAAGTTTTTGCTACATTTTCACCTGTTGTATTATGGGAAGAGTTTGGCGTTACGTCTTTTGTGCGGGGCAGTGCCCAGCAGCTGGTTTGGCAGTCTTACTATTTGTTGGAAGAAACCTTGCGGTTAGAGCGTCCGGATGTTATTGTATTTAGTGTACTTGCCATGCAGTACGGTGAACCGCAAAGCGAAGCGTATAACCGGCTTACACTTGGCGGAATGCGATGGTCACGGTCAAAAATCCGGGCTATTCAGGCTTCCCGTACAGAGGAAGAAGATTTTCTGTCATACGTTTTCCCGCTGCTGCGGTTTAAAGACAGGTGGCAAGAAATAGGTACAGAGGATTTCCGTTACTTTTTCCGCAGGCCGCAAGTTACTGTTAACGGGTTTATGATAAACAGCGGAATCAGGCCGCCGTCAGATTTCAGCCCACCGCCTTTGCGCAGGGCAAATTACGACTTTGGCGAAAAAGCTGTTTACTACTTACAACGCATCACAAATCTTGCGGCGTATAACGACATTCCGCTGGTTCTTGTTAAAGCTCCCACGCTGTACCCCCACTGGCCTGTACAGTGGAACGAGCAAATAGTTAACTTTGCGGAAAAAAATAACTTGCTTTATGTCAACCTATTAGAATATATTTATGACATAGGACTGGACTTTTCTAAACACACATTCGATTATGGGTATACATTAAACGTATTTGGCGCAGAAAAAACTACCAGATTTTTTGGTGAAATATTGGTGAATGAGTTTGACTTGCATAATATCAGAAAAGAGTTTGAAAGACCTGAGGGCTGCGTATTCCCCATTATATTAACGCCGCAATATGTGAGATGGGCAGAGACAACTGAACTTTACCACCGCGTAATTGCCCGGCAGCTTGCAGAAATTGAAAGATATGGAACTATACAGAACTTTAGGGCTGAATAAAGGAGAACAAAATGAACAAAATTTTAATGTGTTTGCTGGGCGGGGTAATAATATTTTTGTTAGCCGCCTGCGGTTCTGACAACGATACAGTAAATACAAACACTACAATTAATCACGTAGATGAATCCCCCACAGAAAACCCTACGGCAGAGGAAGCCTTGGGTAACAGTGAAGAATTCGATTTTTTCTTTCGTGAAACTGTAATTTCGCTAAACCAAAACATGGCAGAAGTGCTGGATGTATTGGGCGAGCCAATTGGTATCCGTCAAACTCCGTCTTGTGCCTTCGAGGGATACGACCGTATTTTTGGTTTTGGTGCTATAAACATTCATACCTACCCTATTGGCGACGATGATTTTATTCAGGTTATCAATTTTAGAGATGACAGCGTTACTACCCGCAACGGCATTCGTTTGGGTGACAGCTGGAATAAAGTTGTTGATACTTATGGCAGCGACTATGAACAAGATTTTAATATACGAACCTTTACAAGAGGAAGAACAATGTTGTCGTTTTTTGTTGAAAATGATATAGTTGTTGAAATAACATATTCATTAATTATGAATTAAAATAAAAAAGGAGAAATTACAATGAATGAAACAGGTTTGAAGAAGTACGCGGAATTATTAGTACGCGCAGGCGGAAATGTGCAAAAAGGGCAGCTTGTAGTAATCAGCTGTTCGGTAGACAACGCACCATTTGGGCGTTTGGTTCGTGATGCCGCCTACGACGCAGGCGCGTCAGAAGTTCGCATAGACTGGTCGGACGAAACATCCGGCCGTGCGCTGTATTTACGCGGCGCAGATGAAGTTTTCGATGAGTTTCCTCAGTGGCGTGTTCAAAAGTATAAGGAACAGGATGACAAAGGTGCGGTTTATCTGCATATTCTTTCATCTGACCCGGATAATCTTGCGGGTGTAGACCCTAACAGACTTCGCCGTTTCTCTAAAGTCGCAAACCAAGCAACAAAGGAACACTCTACTTTAACTATGAGTGGCGCTTTACGCTGGTCTATTGTAGCAACCCCATCCCCCAAATGGGCAGCAAAGGTTTTTCCAGATTTGCCGGAAGCCGAAGCAACCGAACGCCTATGGGAATACATTTTAAAAGCAGCCCGCGCAGATGGCGAAAACGCAGTTGCGGATTGGGAAATTCATGACAAAAATTTTATTAAACGTGTAGATTATCTTAACAAGCAGCAATTTGCCGCTCTTCGGTTTACCACGGGAATAGGTACAGATCTTACACTTGGGCTGGTTAAAGACCATGTATGGGCCGGTGGCAGTGAAGTTGCAAAAGACGGCGTATCATTTTTCCCCAATATCCCAACAGAAGAGATTTTCACCATGCCTCACCGGGAAAAAGCAGAAGGCAGAGTAGTTGCGTCTATGCCGCTTTCTTACCAGAGCAACCTAATTGAAGGCTTTGAAATGACATTTAAAGACGGTAAAGTTGTAAGCTATAAAGCCGACAAAGGGCAGGAAATTTTGAAAAACATAGTTGAAATGGACGACGGCGCAGCTCGCTTGGGCGAGGTGGCAATTGTGGCAAATTCTTCACCAATCGGCCAAATGAATACATTGTTTTATAACACATTGTTTGATGAAAATGCATCTGCACATCTGGCGTTGGGTAAAGCGTACCCTAAAAACATGGCCGGCGGCAATGAACTGACACTGGAAGAACGGGTTGCCAAGGGCGGAAACGATTCCCTTATCCATGTAGATTTTATGTTTGGCACAGCAGACATGCGCATTGTTGGCATAAAGGAAGACGGCACGGAAGAAGTATTTTTTGATAAAGGCGAGTTTGTATAATAATAATTTAGAGGTGATGTTTATATGCAATTTCTTACAGTCAATCAAATCCGAGATAAATTCTTGGATTTTTTTGTGGGAAAAGGGCACTTTTTATTGCCAAGTTTTCCGCTTGTGCCGCAGGGTGATAAGAGCTCACTCTTTATAATGGCAGGTATGGCCCCCATGAAGCCATACTTCACCGGACAGGAAAAGCCTCCGTCTAGCAGGGTGACAACATGTCAAAAATGTATTCGCACTGTTGATATTGACGAGGTAGGAAAAAAAGCCCGGTACGGCTCATTTTTTGAAATGTTGGGCAATTTTTCGTTCGGTGATTATTTTAAAAATGAAGTAATCCCCTGGGCGTGGGAATTTTTGATTAATGAGTTACAACTCCCCGTAGAAAAATTATTTATTTCCGTATACGAAGAAGATGACGAAGCTTATGCAATTTGGCGTGATGTCGTTGGTATCCCGGAAGAAAAGATTTTCCGCTTCGGTAAAGATGAAAATTTTTGGGGTCTTGGTATAGGCCCTTGCGGCCCCTGTTCCGAAATTCACTTTGACCGCGGCGCGGACCGTGGCTGTGGCAAGCCTGACTGTGTACTTGGCTGTGATTGCGACCGCTACATGGAAATTTGGAACTTGGTATTTATCCAGTTCGAGCAGCTTGAAGACGGCAGCTACATTCCCCTTAAAAATACCGGGATAGACACCGGCATGGGGCTGGAGCGTATGGCCATTGTAATGCAAGACGTGGATTCCATTTCTGATATTGACAATATAAAGGGCCTATGTACAAAAGTTTTAGAATTGGCAAAAATTAGTACGCCAACTAAAGAGCAAAGGGTATCTGTTAACATTATTGCAGACCATGTGCGCAGCGTTGTATTTTTAGCCTCGGATGGGGTTTTGCCGTCAAATGAGGGCAGGGGATATGTATTGCGCCGCTTGCTTCGCCGTGCTGTTAGGCATGGAAAATCGTTAGGGTTAGAACAGTTTGTTAACCAAATTGCGCAGGCCTCCATCGACACATACGGTCATGGGTATCCTAGTTTAGTAGAAAAATCCAGTCATATTTTACAGGTGCTTGGCAACGAAGAAAGCCAGTTTCTAAAAACTCTGGATACAGGTATGACCCTTTTACAAAAACACGTTGACGCATTGAAATCTGCCGGACAAAGCTCTTTAAGCGGTTCGGAAGCATTCAAGCTGTACGACACTTTCGGCTTCCCGCCGGATCTGACCCGCGAATTATTAGAAGACGCAGGCCTTACCTGGGACGAAGAAGGCTTCCAGGCAGAAATGCAGGCGCAAAAAGAGCGCGCCCGCGCTGCCCGCGGTACATCCACCTACATGGGTGCGGACGAAACGGTTTACAACATGCTGCCGCCAAACTTGCCTACGGAATTTTGCGGGTACGACCATACTGCTTGCACAACAAAAATTATCGCGCTAATAGCGGATAATGAAGTTGCGCAGGAAGCAAAAGCAGGCCAGGAAGTGTCTATTGTGCTAAGCAGCACGCCATTTTATGCCACAGGCGGCGGACAAAAAGGCGATTCCGGCAAACTTACACTTGACGGTGCGCTTATAGAAATTTCCGATTGCATAACCGTAACCGGTAACAACACTGTCCACTTGGGCAAAGTAATGGAAGGCACTGTAAAAATTGGCGATACAGTTTCTGTTACAATTGACGAAAACCGCCGCCGTAACATCATGTGCAACCATTCCGCTACGCATCTTTTACAAAAAGCGTTACGGGAAGTTGTGGGCGACCATGTAGAGCAAGCCGGTTCGGAAGTAAGTGCAGACCGCCTGCGTTTTGACTTTACGCATTTTTCTGCCCTTTCAGCGGAAGAAAAGGATAAAATTGAAACCTTGGTAAACGAGCAAATATGGGCAAACCACCCTGTAGAAATTGTTATTACAACCCCCGACGATGCCCGTCAACAAGGTGCGACCGCACTGTTTGGCGAAAAATACGGCGACACGGTGCGCATGGTAAAAATGGGCGGCTTTAGTGTGGAGTTGTGCGGCGGTACCCATGTGGCCAACACCCAGCAAATTGGCATGTTTAAACTGCTTTCCGAAAACGGAATAGCTTCCGGCGTACGCCGCATAGAGGCAATTACCGGCTACACTGCCCTGCAGTATTTCCGCGAAACAGCCGCAACTCTATTAGATGTAGCGGATATCTGCAAAGCGAAGCCGGGAGAGCTAACCGGCAAAATCGAAAACCTTTTGGCAGAAAACAAAGAGCTAAAAAAAGAGCTGGCAAAAGCCCAAGCGGCGGAATCCGGCAAGGAGCAAGGCCAAGTTGTAGAAAATTTACTCAAAAATGCTGAAGCTGTAAACGGCTTTACCATAGTAACCGCAAAACTTGAGAACTACGACATTGAGGCCTTACGCACCCTTTGTGATAAGCTAAAAGCGGAAATGAAATCCGGCTGCTTACTGCTTTGCGGCGTAAACACCGACGGCGCGGCGCAATTTTTGGCAAGTGCCACAGACGACGCCGTTAAGGCAGGCATACACGCAGGCAACATCGTAAAAGAAGCGGCTGCTTTATGCGGCGGCGGCGGCGGCGGTCGTCCAAATCATGCCCAGGCCGGCGGTAAGGACGCATCCAAAGCAGATGAGGCACTTGCAGGAGCATTAGCGAAAATGAAGGAAGTACTGGGCTAAGATTTTCAAATTCAGGAGGTTTCCAAAATGGAAAAAGGCAATCTATCAATTCACAGCGAAAACATTTTACCAATTATCAAAAAATGGCTCTATTCGGACATGGACATCTTCGCGCGGGAACTTGTTTCCAATAGTGTGGATGCCATAACAAAATTGAAAAAACTCGTTGACATGGGCGAAGCAAGTGTCCATTCCCACGAGCAGTACGCCGTTCACGTATGGGTAGACAAAGAGAACAAGCAGCTTATTTTCGAGGATAACGGCATAGGTATGACCGCCGACGAAGTTAAGGAATATATTACGCAAATAGCCTTTTCCGGTGCGTCTGCTTTCTTGGAAAAATACAAGGACCAAACAGATTCCGCCGGGGAAATTATAGGCCACTTTGGGTTAGGCTTTTACTCGTCATTTATGGTAAGCGACAAGGTGCAAATTGACACGCTTTCCTACCAAGAGGGCGCAGCAGCCGCAAAATGGGAATGCGAAGGCGGCATAGAGTACACAATGGAGGCCAGCGGCAAAACCACACGCGGCACAAAAATTACCCTTCATGTAAGCCAAAGCGGCGAAGAATTTCTTGACGTTTATAAGCTTCGCGCCATATTGATAAAATACTGCGGCTTTGTTCCGGTTCCCGTTTTCATAGAGGAATTGAAGGAGGAAGTTGTTGAGGAAGTAATCGAAGGCGAAGAAGCCCCGGAACCAAAAGAGCCAACTCCAATTAACGACACTTCGCCCTTATGGCTGAAAACCGCCAACGAGTGTACAGATGAAGAGTATAAAGCCTTCTACCACAAAGTTTTTACAGACTTTAACAAGCCGCTTTTCTGGATTCACCTAAACATGGATTATCCGTTCCGTTTAAAGGGTATCCTGTACTTCCCAAAACTGAAGCACGACCTGGAATACATGGAAGGCCAAGTAAAGCTTTTCAATAACCAGGTATTTGTTGCGGACAACATCAAGGAAGTTATCCCGGAATATTTGCTGCTGCTAAAAGGCGTAATAGATTGCCCGGACTTGCCTCTAAACGTATCCCGCAGCTTTTTACAAAATGATGCAACAGTAAAAAAAATGTCCGGCTATATTTCACGTAAAGTAGCGGATAAGCTGAACGGCTTGTTCAAAAAAGAGCGTGAAACCTACAACGGTTACTGGGACGACATTGCTCCGTTTATCAAGTACGGCTGCATAAAAGAGCGTGATCTGTACGAAAAAATCAAGGGCAGTGTACTTTACAAAACTGTTAGCGGCAAACACGTAACCCTTACGGAATTTACAGACGAACACGCCGATAAAACAGGCAAGACGGTTTTCTATGTAACCAACGAGCAGTTGCAATCCCAATATATTCAAATGTTTAAAGACCAAGGGCTGGACGCGGTTCTGCTAAGCACGAACCTGGACGCGCCGTTCATCAGCTATTTGGAAACTTATGAGCCGGAGATCAAGTTCAACCGTATAGACGCAGACATCACCGACGCGCTGAAAAATGAATCCGACGAAGATAATGCCCAGCCGGAAGGATTGGAGGCTGCAATTCGCGAAATTTTGCACAACGAAAAACTGAAAGTACAAGTTGAGCCGCTAAAATCCGCAGAAATATCTTCCGTTATTTTGCTTTCTGAACAATCCCGCCGTATGCAGGAAATGAGCAAAATGTTTGGCGGCGGCCAACTGCCGCCCGGTATGTTTGAGGAAGAGTTAACGCTGGTATTAAACAGCAATAACAGCCTGGTGAAAAATTTGCTTACAATCCAAAATGACGAAAGCCGTAAGCCCGATGTAGAGCTTATTTCTCAGCAGTTATACGACCTTGCAATGCTTAGTCACAAACCCCTTTCACCAGAGCAAATGACGCAGTTTATCCAGCGCAGCAACCGGATATTAGAAATGGCAACTTCTGATGAAAATTGATTTACGCAAAATCGCTCCGTTGTTAATAATGCTGTTAATCGTCGTAACCTTTACCGGTTGTAACGGAGACGATTCGGCTGTCCAAGATTACCTAACCCCCAGCCAAATGATGCCCGACCCTATGTCCTTTTCCGGAGATGTTTCGATTCGTGGCACCGTCGGCGACTATGGCAGGTTTAATTTTTCTTTGTACGACGATGCGGGCGAGTTTGAGATCCCCATAGATTACAGGGGAAGCCAGGCATTACCGGCCATGGGCACAGTTATAATTGCCACCGGCCAAATGAACTACAGAAGCTGCTGCGGCCCCCATTTAATCGCTACACGTTTCGAGGTGGCCGATTAATGAATATATTTAAACTTGTGTCGCGGAATATGTTCCGTCGCCCCGGGCGTTTTATATTCACTTTGTTGGGCATAACCATTGGCATGGCCTCATTTGTGGCACTGTTGTCTATGGGGGATAACCTGCGTGATGAAGTAACCCTTCAGGCAGATGCCCTTGGAGCCCATTTGATTGTTATGTCCAGAACAAACTGTCCTTTTGTTATGATGTCGGTACTGACGGGCGACCAGATGCCCGAAGCCATTCCCCGGGAAGTTGTGCATCAAATAGCCGCACTTGACGGGGTTACGGCGGCTGTACCTTATTTAACAATTGGCGCATCTATTCAGGAAACACTGGTTACCCTTACCGGGATTTTGCCGTGGGAAATGAAGGAGCATAGGAATTGGACCGTACAATCCGGCGCGTATTTTTCAAACTATGACGAAAGCGTTGTTATAGGCGCGGGCGTTGCAAACAGGTTTAACCTGGAAGTAGGGGATACGTTGACTTTCCGTGGCGTAAACTTCCCAATTGCCGCGGTTTTAAACAATACTTCCAGTAACGATGATGCCACGGTTTTTATGCCGCTTAACGTTATACAGCATATTTATGGTTTGGGCGATTATGTATCCTTTATTGCCGTAACTGTAGACGATGTAACAAGGGTCCAATATTACGCGGCCACTATTTTGGATTTTGCCAATGTAACCGTTGCAACAGATGACGAACTTCTTGGGTCGGTTTTAGTAATTTTAGGCTCTGTTAACGTAACTCTGCAGCTTATTGCCGGGGTTGCGTTAATTGCCGCGGCATTTGGCATAATTAACACGATGATGACTGCCATTTACGAACGCCGCCGGGAAATTGGCATTTTGCGGGCCATGGGCAGCAAGAGCAGGGCAATTTTTCAGATATTTGTAATGGAATCCGGTTTGTACGGCCTGTTTGGCGGGCTGTCAGGCCTTGTAGCCGGGTTTGTAATTTCAAGGTTCGCGGCACCAATTATACAGCAAAATCAGTTTGTGGACGTACTTGGCGCGCCGGAAACAGCAGTGACTCTGTCGGTTTCACTCGTGCTAATTGTCCTTGGGATTTCCATTTTGATTTCAATAGTTTCCGGTTTATATCCTGCGTGGAAGGCTTCAAGATTAACGCCAATGGAGGCCATAAGAAATGTGTGATTGGGTAATTAAAACGGAAAACCTGGAGAAAATTTACGGTTCCGGTAAGAAAGCGAAAACACATGCGCTAAGGGGCGTTAGCCTGGAAATACCACGGGGTTCACTATGCTGTATAGTGGGGCCTTCCGGCCATGGGAAAAGTACGCTGCTACAGTTAATCGGCGGCTTAGACAAACCCACCAAAGGCAGCGTAATAATAGACAACACAGATATTTCACGGCTAAGTGACAACAAACTTTCTGAAATTAGGGGCGAAAAAATAGGCTTTGTATTCCAATCGTTTAACCTGTTGGACAACCTTACAGCCCTTGAAAATATTCAAACTGCCATGATGTTTGCCCCGGGTAAGCCCCACGGTGGTGATACAAAAAAGCGGGCACTTGAGTTACTGGACATTGTTGGCCTGCGGAACAAGGCAGACTCTAAGCCAAGCGAGCTTTCCGGCGGGCAGGTTCAGCGGGTTGCCGTTGCCAGAGCATTGGCCAATGACCCGCCAATATTGCTTATGGACGAGCCTACCGGTAACTTAGATTCAACTTCCGAACAAGAGGTGCTGGAGTATATTTTAGGCGTCCACAAAACAGGAAAAACAATTGTTATCGTCACCCATAATAGGGAACTTGCCAAACACGCGGAAATCATAATAGAAATCCGTGACGGGTTAAAGGTTGCAAACGAGGAGTAAAACTTCAATGGATTTTAAGTTAACAAACACGCAAATAAATAACTTCGTCGAATGCTGGGGTAATAAATTTTACCAAAAAGTATTAGACGATATAAAAACGTACTCGGAAAAATGGAAGCTCACGGACATTACGTTTCACGAATATTACTCGATTAACGCCATATTTTTCTGCAAATCCAAGATATACGGCGATTGCGTGTTAAAACTGGGCGGCAACGATCAAGATACAGAGTTTGTAGGCGAGTACAATGTCTTGCGTGAATATGACGGCAGAAAGTATGTAAAAGTGTATGAGTGTGACATCCACATAGCAAGCCGAAAGAAAGCCATGCTTATCGAACGCTGCATCCCCGGTATAATGCTGAGTAAAGAGCCCTCTCTTGAAAAAAGGCTGGAGGTTTTTTCCCGGTTGTACAGCGGGCTGCATATAAAGCCCGGCAACCCGGAAATATACCCTTCATACACAAAATGGATTTGCGATACAGCAAAAAAATGCACCAACACCACCCGTGATTTAAAAGGGCTGGATGCGCATATGAAAAACGCGGAAAAAATCTATCTTGAAATATGTGAAAAATACAACCGGCAAATGCTGCTGCACATAGACATATTTGGCGCGAATATTGTTAGCGTTAACGACGGATACAAGCTTATCGACCCGAAAGGCGTCACAGGCGACCCGATATTTGAAACCGGGCAGTTTATTTTTGCAGAGTGCTGCGAAGACAGCCTGCAGCCCGAAAACGCGGAAATTATGTTTAACTACCTTGAGAAAAGCATAGGCATTCCTAATGAAATTTTACGGCAGTGTTTCTATATCGAAACAATAAGATTCCTGTGCTACGAAGGGGTAATACCCGACGGCGTGTCGGATTGGGATGTGGAAAGGGCTAATTTTGCATACGGGCTTACCCCCTGATATCAGGGGGTAGCGGGGGAAGAATTTCACCCACGAAACCGCGTAAAAAAATCCGACATTAACACCGCGCATTCTTCTTCGCGTACACCTTCAATTACTTCCACTCTATGGTTAAAGCGCGGCTCGTTTAAAATGTCCAAAATGGACCCGGCGCAACCGGCTTTGGGGCTTTTTGCCCCGTAAACTACCGTTGGTATCCTTGCCTGGACTATGGCCCCTGCGCACATGGGGCATGGTTCCAGGGTTACATACAAAGTGCAGTCTTCCAGCCGCCAGTCGCCAATGGCCTGGCAGGCTTGGTCTATCGCCATAATTTCCGCGTGGTACAGCACATTTTTACGGGCGGCCCTCTCGTTTGCGGCAGAGCCTATTACTTGCCCGTTGTGTACAATTACACAGCCGATTGGTACTTCGCCATTGTCAAAAGCTCTGCGCGCTTCCGCCAGAGCTTTTGACATGAAATGACTATGACCGTTGTGCGCCATAGGTATCTTTTAAATATACGTCATGGGCACCGCCTTCAATTAGGCTGGACGGAGATATGCGTGTAAGCCGCGCTTTCTTTTGGAAATCGCTGACTTCTATCGCGCCGCAGTTACACATTGTGGCTTTTATTTTGCTTAAGGTAATATTCAGGTTATCACGCAAGCTGCCGGCGTAAGGTACGTATGCATCTACGCCTTCTTCAAATGACAATACTCCACCGCCTTCATAACGCTGCCAGTTGCGGGCACGTTCCGTGCCTTCGCCCCAGTACTCTTTCATGTAGTTGCCGCCAACCATTACGCGGTTTGTGGGGCTCTCGTCAAAGCGGGCAAAGTAGCGGCCTTGCATACAGAAATCCGCGCCCATTGCCAAGGCAATCGTAACGTGATAATCATGAACTATGCCGCCGTCAGAGCAAATTGGCACATAAATGCCTGTTTCTTCAAAGTATTCGTCCCGGGCGGCGGCCACTTCTATTAACGCGGTAGCTTGCCCGCGGCCAATGCCCTTAGCTTCACGGGTAATGCATATTGCGCCGCCGCCTATACCAACTTTTACAAAGTCTGCGCCGCATTTTGCCAAGTGGCGGAAGCCTTCCCGGCAAACAACATTGCCCGCGCCAATTTTTACGGTGTCGCCATATTTTTCCCGGACAAAATCCAGGGTTGCTTTTTGCCAATCGTTAAAACCTTCGGAGGAGTCTATACACAGCACGTCCGCACCGGCTTCAACCAACGCGGGAATGCGCTCTGCGTAGTCATGTGTATTTACGCCCGCGCCCACAACGTAACGTTTCTCGCTGTCCATAAGTGCCAGCTTGTTTTCCTTATCGGCGGTGTAATCTTTACGGAAAACAAAAGACACCAAGCAGCCATTTTTGTCAATAACGGGAAGGGCATTTAATTTATTATCCCAGATAATATTATTGCAGTCGTGCAGGGTGGCCCCTTCGTCTGCATACACTAATTTTTCTACAGGAACCATAAATGTCGAAACTAAGGTTTCCGGCGGCATCCTGGTTACGCGATAATCTTTGTTTGTTACAAGGCCGACTAAACGTCCCCTTGCGGTGCCGTCTTCTGTTACGGCAACAGTTGAATGGCCGGTTTTTTCTTTAAGTGCCAAAATGTCTGCAAGTGTTTGATTGGGGCGTACATTAGACTCGCTGGTTACAAACCCCGCTTTGTGGTTTTTTACACGGCGTATCATTGCCGCCTGGCTTTCTATTGACT
Source organism: Bacillota bacterium (assembly GCA_009786175.1). The sequence continues at coordinate 41,083 of WQTQ01000234.1, forward strand.
GGGATACAAAAATAAAAGAAATTCCGCCTTCTTTAGCCAATGCAATTGCCATCTTGTCGTCAGACACAGACTGCATTATGGCCGAAACCAGCGGAATATTTAAAGAAAGTGATGGCTCTTCCCCCTGTGCATACTTTACAAGGGGTACCTTTAGGGATACATTTGATGGAATGCACTCCTTTGTGGAATGCCCCGGAACCAGCAGATACTCATTAAATGTGTGTGATTCCTGGTCGTAAAAAAATGCCATTGTTATCGCCTCCTTAGTTTATTGTTGTCCATTATACGAACAAGCCGGGGAAAGGTCAAACTTTTTCCAAAAACTATTGCAAATACGCAAAAATGAATCTACACTGGATACAAAATTAAACTTTGGAGCTGAGACAAATGAAAACTTACGACCGTACCGCAACTGCCGCAAAGTTCTTACTTGGCGGCATTGGAACAGGCAATATTTCCTTAGACCAAAACGCGCGACTATGCGATTTCGAGCTTTGGAACAAGCCCAACAAAGGCTTTAGAAGCCCTTATACCTTTTTTGCCGTAAGAACAGAATCCCAAGACGGTGAAGTAAAGGCAAAGGCTTTAGAGTCTCAACTTGCGCCCCCGTTTGACAATTCTCACGGGGCTCATACTTGGGAACTGGGCGGGCTGCCCCGTTTCCGCAACTCGGAAATGCGCGGCCAATATCCTTTCGTAAATTACAAGCTTACAGACAGTCATATGCCTGTTGAAGCCAAGTTGGAAGCTTTTACGCCCCTTATCCCCCTGGCCACAGATGATTCATCTTTGCCGGTGGCGGTGCTGCGGTATTCCATAAAAAATATCACAAACGGGCCTTTGACCGTAAGCGTGGCAGGCTCTATGTCAAACCTTTGCGGTATAAAAGGTTTTGACGCATGGACAAAACCCCTTTACAAAGATAAGGGCATAAACAAATATGTAGAAAACAGAAAGCTCCGGGGCATTCATTTCTCTGCCGAAAATAAAACAGAAGCGGATTTGGACTATTTTGAAATGGCTATGGTGACCACGGAAAAGCAAGGCGTAACATATTTAGATTACTGGAACGAAGAAGCCTGGTGGGATGGCTTACAAGATTTTTGGACAGATTTTACCCATGACGGCGAACTTACACTTGGACGTAAACTGCCGGGTATCGGCAACAAGGTGCATACGGCGGATATTTCCATGGGCTCTGTATGCGTGAAAAAGGAAATTGCCGCCGGGGAAGAGACTGCATTCGACTTTATCATAAGCTGGTACCACCCAAACAGAGTAAAGTCGTGGCACCAAAACCCGCCCGCGCCAAAAGCTTCCGCTTCCTGCTGCGGCGATACCGGCTGCTGCCCACCAGAAGACAAATCCTACATTATCCGCAATTACTACGCAAAATTTGGGCCGCCGCTGCGCACCGCAGAGTACCTGATTGACAACATAGAATGGCTGGAAGGGCAAAGCCGCAGTTTTTCCAACGCCCTTATGGGCGGAACTATGCCCGAATATGCCCTTGACGCAGTGCTTTCCAACGTTACCGTAATACGCAGCAACACCTGTTTTCGGGTGGAAGACGGCACATTTTTTGGATGGGAAGGCTGTTTCGACTCCGGAGGCTGCTGTGACGGCAACTGCAGCCATGTGTGGAACTATACCCAAACAATGGCATATCTTTTCCCGGACCTGGAACGCTCTATGCGGGAGACGGAATTTTTGTATGAAACCGAAGAAGACGGCAGGCAAAGCTTCCGCGCGCTCAACTACTTGCATGGCCACGGACACCATTCCATGCCCCCTGCCACAGACGGGCAGCTTGGCACAATCATCCGCCTGTACCGGGATTGGAAACTGTGCGGCAACGACGTATTCTTAAAAAAACTGTGGCCAACGGCCAAACTGGCCCTGGAGTACGCCTTCACCCACTGGGACATTGACGGCGACGGCCTTATGGAGGGCGAGCAGCACAACACCTACGATATAGAATTTTTTGGCGTAAGCAGTATGCTTAATTCCATATTTTTCGCAGCCCTTCGCGCAGGGGAAGAAATGGCCCGCTACCTAGGCGATACCGAAAGCGCGGATAAATACGCGGAAATTATGACAAAAGGGTCTAAAAAATTGGACGAGCTTACCTTTAACGGGGAATTTTATGTACAAAAATTGGACAACGTAAACGACTATAAATACCAGTACGGCCAGGGCTGCCTTGCGGACCAATTACTTGGCCAGCAGCTTGCCCACGCATGTGGCCTTGGTTATGTGCTGGATAAAAACAACGTAAAATCTGCGGTGCATTCCATTTTCAAGTACAACTTTATTGAAGATTTCAGCGACTTTGCCAACGTGCAGCGTCTGTTCGCCCTTAACCAAAATAAAGGGCTTTTGCTGTGCAGCTGGCCAAACGGCGGCCGCCCCATAATTCCGTTTGTATACAGCGACGAGGTGTGGACAGGAATTGAATACCAAGTGGCGTCCCACCTAATTTATGAGGGCCTGGTTGACGAAGGGCTAAAAATTGTAGAAGCCTGCCGCGCCCGTCACGATGGCATTGAGCGCAACCCTTGGAATGAAGTTGAATGCGGGCACCATTATGCCAGGTCGCTGGCAAGCTATGGGGTATTGCTGGCACTTACCGGGTTTAACTGCGACGCCGTAAATAAGACGTTGAAGTTTAACCCGGCAATTAACCAAGACAATTTCAGCGGGTTCTTCTGCTGCCCAAGCGGCTGGGGCATTTACTACCAGGAAAGAGCAGGGGACGGCACCTTGAATAAGAGAATAGAGACATTGTATGGGGATTTGAGCGGGTATGAGGTAGTCTAAAACATTTTACTCACAGAGGTACAGAGAACACGGAGAAAACCGGTGATAATCATCATTTCTCTGTGAACTCTGTGCCTCTGTGAGAGAATTATTTTAACTTTCACTTTTCCGAAACAAAAACATGACACGCCATTCAGCGCAGAACTTGATTTTCAAAAGGGAACATTGAGAGTAGATACCATGTGATATAGTTATTCTGATTGCTTTCCCGGGCGCGAAAACATAGCCGGTAAGTTCACAAAAAAATGTAACACCATCGGAAGAATCAAGCTGCCCGAAGCTAGAAACAATGACATGAGAAGCATTCCAATTACTCCCGTTTCAATTATACCTTCCAACCCTTGGTATATGTGTGCCAAACCAAAAACTACGCCAGTAATTAATATGACAAGAAAAATTGAATTTCCGGGAAAAACAGCTTGTAGAAGAAACGCCGTAAATCCCCGGAACATCATTTCTTCACACATTGCCGAACTAAAATTAAGCAGGAGGAACATTTTTCTTTCTTTTGCCGTTTCCGGAAGTACCTGCTCTGTTACGGAATCTGTAACCGGTTTTTCTTTACTTTTCTTTTTTACCAGCGATGAAACGAGAGCCCATATGAAATAGATAAGCACCAACCCGCACACAACAAGGGTTATGGTTGTAAACCAAACATTATTGTGCAAGCTTACCGGCCTAAATCCAAGGTCTGCAAAGCTTATGTTACCGACAAAAGACATAACTAAAACGGCTAATGCCGTCCCCCAAAGATACACAATTGCCCGAATATAGCCCTTATGCCTTACTTTTTCCGTATCTATAACATCATTGGGCCTGTTTTTAGTTTTTTTCAAACGCAAATCATTGTATACGCATGTTACAATAATGCTAAGCACAAATAATGCCAGAAACGTGATGTACATTGTTCGTCCTCCAATTTAAGGTTCGTTTTCAACAAACTCGATAAATTTTTTCACAATCCGCTTGTAACGAGGGTTGTCATTTAATACTTCAAAAGAGGAAAACCCATACAGGTCAAGGAGCATACCGGCCTTGACTGCCTGTTCGTTGATTACCGACGCATCAGCTTCATGACGGTTTAACCATTTGCTAACATCGGTAAAGAAGTCATCCCCTTTGATTGTAAACGGAAAAAACTTAGTGGTGCAAAAATCCAAGTATTTTTCGAGAAGTTCAAGGGCATTTTCCAAATCCCCATGCTTACAATACATATCCGCGCCAATTAAGTATGCTTTTGCCATAATGTCCGGGTCTAATTTGCCAATATTGAACAAGCGAACCAGTCCCATTACCCTGTTATACGCTGTCTGAGCCGCATCGAAATCATCATCAAGCAGGTATACATACTCCACCAGCAATTCAGCCAAATGCAGTAAAAAATTATGTATATCGCATTGATACACTTCTTTAGCTTTCACTTTGTTTCCCGCAAGCACAAACGCCTGTGCAATCAAACTGCCTTCATTAAGTGGCCGTGCGCTTATAGACTCACCCAACAACGCAAAAACATCATTTACGTTAAAAAATGCCGCCAAGCGCGGCAACAGGGTAATGTCGGGGTAGCTTTGTTTTTTCTCCCATTTAGATACGGCGGCTTTCGACACACCCATGTGTTCGGCTAATTCTAATTGGGTAATACCCTTATCGCCCCGTTTTTTAATGATAATGTCCGCAATTTGTAATTTGTTCACATCAAAACCTCCATAAAAATTTTACAATGAAGTGCTTTTTATTGGCAAGGGAATTATAGTTTACTTCAGGCAACAAAAGTCAACCATAGGTTGACAGTTCCTGAATTACACTACCCCCTGATATCATGTTAGCAATATGATATCAGGGGGTAAATTTTACACCGCGCTTATGGCAACTCTTATTTTCCCGTTATTTACAGCGGCGTTAATTATAATGGGGTAGGGCTTTTCGTTTTTAAACTTGAAGTCTATGCCGCCATAGCTTGTAGCGGCCTCTTCGCCGGATTTTGCGTATTCTACAGGGCGGGAATGGTCGTGACGCTCTAAAATGGTCATGCCTGCTTCTTCTGCGGCGTTAAACAGGGTTGTAGAAACTTGACATACGCCGCCGCCTACACCCTTGGTTTTTTCACCATCTACAAAAATTGTACTTTTCTTGTAACCGCGCTTTTCGTTGGTTGGGCCCACGGTTTTATTGTAGGAAAAAACCGCGCCGGGCTGCACAATGTGGCCATCAATAGCTTCTGCCGCGCGCATAATATTTGTATTTCGGTTTTTTTCGTTTTCGCTGAACTCTGTTTCGTGAACGGCGAGGGATCTGGCTCTTGTTTGCCGGGCGGGTTCCGGCTGCGAAGGCAGTGGGTTTACTCGTTGCCTTGGTGTAGCCGTTGGCCCGCTGCTTGCTGATGTTTCCACAATGCCGGGTGCTGCTGCGGGCTCGGTAACAACCCTGCCGCACCCGGAAACGGATATAACCATAACCGCCGGTACAAGCAGGTATAAAAATCTATAAAAATACATAATAAGATCATCCTTTACTTTTACGGCCCATAAGTTGCCGTAGAAATTTGATAACCTTATTATGCATTTATTTTGTAGTTTTAATCGTCATTTTTTATTCGCTCTATTAATGCAAGCATTTTTGCCGCTTCGCCTTCTCCTTCACCGCCGCCAACTTCAAGAGCTTTTTTGTACCACTTTTCCGCTAAACTGTAATCCGGCTTGCCGTCAAAACCGCAATAATAATGGAAGCCCAAAGCATTTCTTGCCCAAAGTACTTCCGGGTATTGCTGCAGGTAGAATGAATTGGCAGGCTCTGCCGCTAATGTCCACCACTTTACCGCTTCCTCTATATCTGGCTCTACACCATTGCCGTGCTTGTAGGCAAACCCTACTTGATACTGCGCGACAGGCATACCTTGTTCTGCCGCTTTTATAAACCATTTTGTCATTGTTGTGTTGCACTGTGGTACGTTTGTGCCTTCGGCGTAATGCCACGCCAGGCAAATTTGAGCGTCTGCATGCCCCAGTTCCGCAGATTTTGTAAGCAATTTTATAGAAAGTTCGCTGTTCTCCTCCACTACTTCGCCACCACCGTAATAACCGGCCAGATAGAACAGTGCCTCCGGGTGGTCTTGTTCCGCCGCCAATGCAAGCCATTTCAATGCCTGTGTAAAATCTTGTTTATCGTGATAATATTCGCCCAAATAAAATTGGCAATCGGCGTCCCCTTGTTCGGCCCTCGCAATTTTTTTCGCAAGAAAATTGTGCTTGCCGCTCATTATTTTGTGTATATTTTCCCAGCGTTTTGGCATGGTTTCATCGGCAGTTAAATCCGGCAGAAAGCCCAAATCTAAGTATATTTTTATGGCCGGGAATATGAAATCCTTTGTTTTAAGTTCCGCCTTTGTAAACCCGGCGTCCCTTATACGGCGTAGAACCGCCGCCGTAATTTCGTACCCAAGCTTTTTGCCGGAATAATCCGGGTCTACTGCAATGGAATACACAACGCCGCAGCCGTTGGGGTTCTCGTTGTCGCACAAAGCCGTGCCTATGGCCACAAATTTGTCGGCTCCGTCTGTAATTACAAAAACCCCATCCTCTACATAGCCCGCCGCGCTTGCATTATCGTTGTCAAATGAATTTTCAAACCCAAAGGCCTTGTGGAACAATTCCTCCCATTTCTGTTTTTCATTGGGCCGTATAAGCCTTAGCTGAAAGCCATCCGGGATATTTGCCACGGGGATGTTGGCCATGTCCGGCCTTTCCATTCTTAGTAACGACATGTGAAACCTCCTTTGTACGGCTTATTTTTTGCCAATTTTCAGCGAAATTACCATACCGGCCACAAAAGCAATGGCCGCAAACACAACCAGAGCAGGCGTTATTGCATCGTGGCTTTGATATGTTGCATCGTCGCTGAAAAGAGCAAAAATTGTACCAAAAATTAAGCCTATTATCGCAAAATACGTGATGCCGTGGTACTTTTCCAGCAAAAACGCGATTATCCGCGACGTAAGAAGCACACCCACAACCAACCCTAACCCAATTGGCACAACAACCATCAAAATTGGCGGCAAAAGGGAAAAATCGAAAGGGGTCATCAAGTACTCGCGTATCAAATTTAACGTATGAATTGCCACATGAAAAAT
>WQTQ01000235.1 GCA_009786175.1 Bacillota bacterium
GTTCTACTCTTTTATTTATTTTTTCCACAGCCACAAGCACGCATGGCTACTGCTCTCGTGGCTCTTTTTATTCCTTGCTTGCTGCTGAAGTCAAGATTATACACTGTAAAAATATTTCATACAACCCCCTTGCATTTGGTATTATCCTGTGGTAGTATTAAAGGCGTTGGGAGGGTTCCCGAGTGGCCAAAGGGGACGGACTGTAACTCCGTTAGCTCAGCTTTCGAAGGTTCAAATCCTTCTCCTCCCATGCTCATCTAAGCCTTTGTCGCGCGCGACGGGGGCTTATTTCATATAAAAGGAGATGCTAACATGAATTTATCTACAGCAGAAGCAATTATGAAAAAGTACAACAAAGAGCCATTTCATATCCAGCATGCCCAAGCCGTGTCCGGCACACTGGGCTACTTTGCTAAAAAGTATGACCCGGGACGGGAAGAGTACTGGCGTGTAGTCGGCATTCTCCACGATACAGATTTTGAACAATATCCGGACCGGCATTGCGTAAAAGGCGAAGAAATTCTGGCTGCCGAAGGTGTTCCTGAAGACATAATCCGTTCTGCCTTAAGCCACGGCTGGGGTATGACAGGTTCACGCTTCGAGCCGGAACATATAATGGAAAAAATCCAATACGCCATAGACGAACTAACAGGCCTGATAGGCGCGGCGGCGTTAATGCGCCCAAGTAAAAGCACATTGGACATGGAGCTTTCAAGTCTAAAGAAAAAATTTAAAGATAAAAAATTTGCCGCAGGGTGTTCACGTGATGTAATCCGCAATGGTGCCGAAATGCTTGGATGGGAGCTGGACGAGCTGCTAAACGAGACGCTGCAGGCTATGAAAGAGGTGGAACAAAATGCGAACTAACGCATTCGACATATTAATGGAGCGGGGCTTTATTGCCCAATGCACCCACGAGGAAGAACTTCGTGAATTAATGAATAAGGAAAAACTCACATTTTACATCGGTTACGACCCCACCGCAGACAGCCTTACCGCGGGGCATTTCCTAACCCTAATGGCACTTGCCCATTTATATAGGGCCGGACACAGGCCAATAACCCTAATGGGTACAGGCACCGGTATGATTGGCGACCCTTCCGACCGTACGGATATGCGCGGGGTTAATTCCCGCGAAACCGTTAACCACTACATCAGCTGCTTTAAAAAGCAATTCGCCCGCTTTGTAGATTACGAAGACGGCAAAACCATAATGGAAGAAAACGACTGGCTGCTGGACCTTAAGCTGGTAGACTTTATGCGGGATTACGGCGTTCATTTTTCCGTAAACAGGATGCTTACGGCAGAATGCTATAAATCGCGTTTGGCAGACGGCCTTACAGCCTTCGAATTCACATACATGCTGCTGCAAGCCTACGACTTTTTAGAGCTGTACCGACGTTATGGCTGCACCGTGCAATTTGGCGGAAACGACCAATGGTCAAATATTATTGCCGGGGTAGAACTTATCCGCAAGGTAGAAAAAAAACAGGCCTATGGTGCGACATTTACCTTACTTACCACCGGTGACGGCGGCAAAATGGGCAAATCTGCAGGCAATGCCGTGTGGCTGGACGCGAACAAGACCCCGCCCTTCGACTTCTACCAATACTGGCGCAACACGGAAGACTCAGCCATAATCCGCAACTTGAAACTCCTTACCTTCTTATCCATGGACGAAATTGACGAAATGGCTAAATGGCAAGGTTCCGAGCTTAACAAAGCAAAAGAAATTTTAGCTTATGAAGTAACCAAGACCGTTCACGGGCAGGAAGAGGCGGACAAAGCCCAGGCTGCTGCGCGGGCACTGTTTACAAAAGGCGCGGAACTGGATTTGGAATCTGTACCATGTGTAGACATTCCCGCCGGGCTAACGGCCATAGAGGTGCTGGAAGCCATGAAATTAATCCCGTCCCGCGGGGAAGGCCGCCGCTTAATTTCCCAAGGCGGTGTGTCATTAAACGGCGAAAAAATAACCGCTTTCGACCAGGTTATTGGCGAAGCGGATTTTAAAGACGGCTACATTCTTATCCAAAAGGGCAAAAAAGCTTACCACAGGGGCCGCCTGGTATGAGTGTAATTATTAACAACACAGACATAGCCACAACAGGCGTAAGGCCGGAGCATTTCCCGGATACGGGCTGGCCGGAGGTTGCTTTCGTGGGCAAGTCTAACGTGGGCAAGTCGTCTCTTATAAACGCCATGCTGGGGCGCAAAAAATTGGCCCGCACAAGTCAAACGCCGGGCAAAACACGCACCATAAATTTTTTCCATGTAGAAAGCAAACTGTACTTTGTAGACCTTCCGGGCTACGGATATGCCCGCGTAAGCAAGTCCGAATCGGAAAAATGGGGAGAAATGGTAGAAGGATACCTTAAAGACCGCCCTCAGTTAAAACGGATTTTCCTTTTAGTGGATATCCGCCACGAGCCCGGTGTCAATGACAAAATGTTGTACGAATGGTTTCTGCATTACGGCTTACCATTTACTGTAGTTGCCACAAAAAGCGATAAGTTAAAGCGCAGCCAAGTACAAAAACACTTGGCCATAATACGCCGCGGCCTTGGCGCGCCCCAGCCGCCAATACCATTCTCCAGCGAGACAAAAGATGGCCGCGACCAATTATGGAGCCTTATTGTGGACAGTTGCGGGGTAAGTATGTTATAATTAAGGTTGCAAATTGAAAGGCGGCGAATAGATGTCCGAGAATTCCAAGCCTGCCTTGGTGGTAGGCGAAATATACGATGGCAAAGTGCTGAAAATCAAACCCTTTGGCGCGATTGTATCATTACCCGGCAATGTACTTGGGCTGGTACACATTTCTCAAATAGCCAATGGGTTTATACAAAGTGTGGAAGACGTTGTTGACATAGGTGATGATGTTTTGGTACGGGTTGTTTCAATAGAAGCCGGGTCGGGCAAAATATCCCTATCTATGAAAGACGTGCCCCAGCTTACCGGCCATGACGACGAAGATGATGACTACGGATACGTTAACGATACCCCCGTAGTAATTTCACCGGCGCAGGCCGCCTCCTTTGAAGAAAAGCTGAAATCTTGGCAAAAACTTTCCAGTGACCGCATTGCAGGTATAAACAGGCGTAACAAACGCAGGAAATAAAAACTACCCCCTGATATCAGGGGGTAAGTTTTTATTGTTATTTTATTATGGAAGCATTGTGGCATCGCCATGGACATCATACCACAATTGCCTACGTTCATCGATGGCGGCCTGAGCAAAGCTTCTAAGCAGTTCGCCCATTTCTCTGTCGTATACAGCATCAAAATCTGCTACAGGCGCAACTATTGCCCTGGCCCATGCAGCATTTCCTCTATCGCGGATTGTGTCACCCATGCCTGCTTCCGCAGTTACGGAATCTGCACCTACATTTCCAAAAATACGTACATCTGTTGTTTGCACTCTTACCGCTTCTTCAATTAAACGGGCTTCAACACCTGCATAACCAAGGGCTCTTGACCTTTGTGTAAGCGAAAAATCGCCAAGGTCAAGTCCGTTAATGGGCATTGTTAAATCATAGTTCATACCTGAGTTCATTACATAGCGGCTGCCAGGCTCGGCAGGGATATTTCTTAACGCACCGTCAGGCATTACTTCGTGGTTAATTCCCTCGAAGCCTGTCTGTAAGAATTTATTCACGTCGGGACGTGAAAGAAAGTCTAAATAGAGTAGTGCTGCAATAGGTTCCGTACTTGTTGCGGGTACGAACAAGTTACGATCTGTGCCCGCGCCAAGTATTTTGCGGTAATAACCCGCATCGTTTTGGAAAGCATTTACCGCAATAAAGTTTGCTTGCGTTCCGCGCAGTTCATGCATACGGCCTGTCCAGCCTTCACTGCCGTCACGGTACGGCATATCCCAGCTGTGCATTAACGCACCTACAAAACCGGCTCTTACTTGATTATCCGGTGTATCGTTACCCATGCCGTAAAGCGCAAAGTCAGGGTCTATTAAGCCCATGTGGAACCATCTGTTTAATACACGGATTGCTTCTTTTACGCCTGGGCGGAAGAAATTTCTTGCGCCGCCGGTGTCATATATATAAAGATCTCTGTCGGTAATGGCATCTGGTATAAAGCTTTCGATAAGCGGCCCGGCTACCCAGCCAATATCTTCTGTCATACGAAGCGGAACAATGTGCGGAGCATCTGGCCCCAAAAGTAATTCTGCGTTTTCAGAAAATGCTACAAGCGCGTCTTCAAACTCCTGCAAAGTGGAAGGCAGCGGCAAGCCAAGTATTTCAAGCCAGTCTTCGCGGATAAAGGTTATAAATCTTTGGTTAAACGCCTGTGTACCAAGTACAGACCATATTTCGCCTGTTTCACGGTTTTGGTTCCAATACAAATGACTTCTGCCAAGCCTGTTCCACAGATTAGGGAAAAGTTCTTCGCTTCCGTCCAGGAAAGGTTGAAGATTCCATACTGCACCCTGCCTGCCGAATTCTTCGATTGTAGGCCAGTTAAATGTGTAGCTTACGTCCGGTGCAACGCCTTCTGCCAGCATTATTGTAAGCTCTTCAACTTCGTTCCAGCGGTAAATAGCTTTAAATGTCACAGCAACATTGTGATACCTTAACATACCCTCTTTAATGAAGTCTGTAAATGCGTTGTCTGTAGGATCCGAGCCACCGTCGTTTCTGCGGTCCCATGTTGCAACAACAATGGAACGCTGGTCGATAAAGCGACCATTTTCGTCCAAGCCGGAATCTTCCAGCGAAATGCTTGCTGCACCCGGGCGAGGTTCCCTGTTGCAAGCCGCAAGTACCCCCAGACTTAATACAAGTAAAACAAAAAGCAGTTTTTTCATTGCTTGATTCCTCCATTCTTTTTCCTTTTTTATTCTTTTACTGCCCCAAGCGTTACACCCGCAACAAAGTATTTTTGCAGAAACGGGTAAACAATTAATATAGGGACGGTTGCAATTACTATCGTTGCCGTTCTTGCCGATTCTGCCATACCTGTAGGCATACCGCCATCTAAATGCGCATCTACGGCTTGTAAACCCTGTTGTATGTTATATAACAAAAGCTGAATAGGAGCCCATTCCAATGCGCGGCGTAAAAATACTAATGCATCACCATACGAATTCCAACGGCCAACGGCATAGAATAACGCAATTGTAGCAAGTGCCGGTTTTGAAAGCGGTAGATATACTTTTAGAAGAACTTGAATGGGGTTTGCACCGTCCATTTCTGCCGATTCTCTAAGGCTGTCGGGTATCCCGTAAAAAAATGAACGCATCAGGAGAAAATTAAATATGCTAAGTGCCCCCGGGAGAATTAACACCAGTGGATGGTCGATAAGTCCCAGAGTTCGCATCCACAGGAATGTAGGGATCATACCTGCGCCAAAATACATTGTGAAAATTAAGTAAATATTAATAAGCTTGCGCCCTTTTAAATCTTTGTACACAAACGGGTATGCACACAAAACCGTCAGTGTTAATGATAGAACTGTGACTATAACCGTTAAAATTGCGGTCCATGCAAGTGCGCGAGGGTATTTAGGGTCGGACCATACGATGCGAAACGCATCGAAGTTTAGCCCTACGGGAAAGATACCCACTTCATTACGAATTAGAGCTTCGGGAGCACTCATGGCACGAGAAAAAACATTCATTACCGGCATGATGCACAGTAAAATTAAGATGATGAAAATAAAAACAATTATCCAGTCGCCTATTTTTGACTTATTATATGCCATAATCTCACCTCTATATAATTCCGTGTTCACCAAAGCGTTTGGCAACAGCGTTAGCAGATAAAAGGAACACCATACCAACAACAGATTGGAACAACCCAACAGCGGCCGCCAAGGATTGTTGCATACCTTGTACGCCCCGCTGGAAAACATAAACTTCAATAACATCGGACACAGGGAATACCAGTGGGTTACGCATTGCCATTACACGCTCGAAGTTGTTACCCATTATTCCGCCTATGGCAAGTATGAATAACAGTATCATAACAGTACGTATACCGGGCAATGTTATGTGCCATATCATTCTGAAACGTTTTGCACCGTCTACAGCAGCGGCTTCATACAAACCCGGGTCGATTGCGGTAATTGCCGCAAGATAGATAATTGTCCCCCAACCCATACTCTGCCATATTCCAATTAGAATATACGAAAAAATCCAATGAGTTGTATTGGTTAAAAAGGGGATTGAAGACCCAAAAAATGTATTTACCAAGCCCCTGGCCGCCAAAACTTGTGTGGCAATGCCTGCAATAATTGCCCATGATAAAAAGTGCGGCATGTACAAAACGGTTTGAGTTACGCGTTTAAACGCTTTAAACCGCAGTTCGTTTAACAAAATAGCCAACACAATTGGTACGGGAAAGCCCAAAACAAGTTGCAGCAGGCTAAGCACAAATGTATTACGCAAAGCTTCGCGGAACAGCGCGTCGTTAAACGCCTGTATGAAAAATTGGAACCCATAATTTTCTGCCCAGCCGCGTTCAAGAACAGGCCACAGGAACATGTTGTTCTTAAATGCCGCAAGGATATTAATCATAGGGCCGTATCTAAAAATTAGAACCTGTATCATTGGTAGCAGTAAAATTGCATACAACATCCAATAGCGTTTAAAATGCTGCTTATTCTTATTTCTTTTTTTTTGACGCGCTAAAATTTTGTTTTCGCGGTTTATAGCTACACCGGCACCCACTATGTACGCCTCCCACCAATACTCTTCTGCCATTGAAAAGTAATGGTTGTCTATATTTCACAATTAAATTATGGCCATGCGAACGTTAAATGTATTATTCAACTGTGTAAAAAGACTATAACGCAAAATATAGTGAAAATACATAGACTAATTAAATAAATTATGTGTTTTTTAACAGATATTCTATAATGAAAGAGTTGCGGCTTCTGTGAAACAAGCCACCAGAGTACGTACCGGTGGCTTGTTAAGGAGTTTCGATCTATTAAAATACGAAAAAGCGATTATTGGATATACCGTCCGAATACCCAACCGATACCGCGGGCTGTTTCTACTTGAACCCAGTTACCTTGGCGGCTTAAAATTGTTACAATGTCGCCGTTGTGCAGCCAGCCAATTGCCCTGTGGTTAACACCCGAACCGCTGCGCAGGGTTAAGGAATGCGCGGTTACCGTGGCAGTGTTGACTGCCTGCTGAACAGGCGGGGCTACTTCTTGCTGCGGAGTTGGTTCTTCGGGAGTAACTACCGCAGGTGCAGCGGGTTGAGGCGGAATGGGGAGTGTCAGTTCCCCGGTTGGGATTGGCGAGGTGGGTTGTGGGTCCGGTTGAGGGGTTGGGTCAGGGTCTTGCGTAGGTATCGTTGCCTCGGATTCAGGTTGCACTAATTGGTCCGCAGGGATTAGTATTATTGTAGGCCTAATACTCCAAAATCCTGTGCCAGGTGAAACCTCTGGACTAAAATCCGATGTAGGACAAACTACAAGTCCGTCTGGTAAGGTGCTGTCCGGGTCAATCACTATCCGAAATTTCGGTTTCCCTATCCACGTAATGTCACGTATGTTTCTCATAAAAAAGCCAAATGAGTCGGCACTAACGGTAGCAATTAATTCATCACCTTCATATACGTTTACACGTACATCATATCTTTCCAGATTAATAATCGGCCTATCATCTTCGGTACGAAAACGAATCGAAATGTTCAGCCCTCGCTCAGTACCATACCCCGGCCATGGATCCGGAGCCAAATTAGGGTCATCAGAATCCGGGCGTAAATAAATGATTACATGACCAAGCCAAAATTGCCCTACGGTTTGAAATAGAAATTCCGATGAAGTATCCATTCTGTCTTCACAGGTTTTCCATCCCTCCGGCAGTTCTGTCAACTCAACCCGCCATTCAGGTGCCACTACCCTTATGACAGCAAAATCTTCAAAGAAAACACCTTTTGCACCATCGTCGTCGGCATAGCCTAAAAACACATCGCCATCGTAGATACGGATTGTACTGTGGTCAACCTCAATCGGATTTCCTGACCAATCATATACACGTATCCATAAAATTGCACCGCCTTCATTTTCTTCTGCGTATGCTGTTGAAAGTGTGAGCGGTGTAGTAATGCCAAGTGTTAACATAAAAACTAATGTCATACATAAAATTTTTTTGAGCATATTTCTCATAATATGCGTCCTCCTAAAAAAACAAAATTTTGTACGATAATACTTCCCGGGCTTTCGTCCGGCTTTTATTTTATTCCGGGACTGTCTGTAATTTTTACCCCCTTCCCATATGTATTATTTTGTGACAAAACCTTAGGACATAATCATAAGGTGCTGTTGCTTAACTTATGGTATTGTAGTGCCACAACCGCTGAATTAGCCTGTTTTTTGCCGTTCACAATGTTCCATTTTGTCTAAAAAGGGACATTCCGTCAAACCCTTTATTTACGGGCATTAAAAAAGGCGAAGTTGATTTACTTCGCCAAAATTCTATGCGGTGATAACTGAGAAAGCCTGTATTCATGCGGGTTTGTAGCAACGATGTCCCCTTTTAGACAAAATGGGACATCACATAAACTAATAATACACGGAGGAAATTACCATGTCAACTACCCAACCAATCCGCGACATATCTCATGTTCGCGCACTTACAAATTACTACTTAAACTTAGGCCAGCACCGAAACCATCTGTTAATTTTATTTGGCCTGCACACCGCGCTGCGCATTGGCGATTTACTGACCATCCGCTGGCGAGACGTTTACGATTTTGGGCAAAAATGCCCCCGTAAAACTTTAACTATAAAAGAGCAGAAAACCGGCAAAAGCAAGACCCTTGCCCTTAATGCAAAAATTGTTAAAGCTCTAAAGCATTCCGCGGCCACGGCTAAGCCGCACGAATTTTTATTTGCCAACCCGCACACAGGTAAGGCAATTACCCGCACCCAAGCGCGGCGTATAATCCAAGCCGCCGGGGAAGCCATTAACCTGCCCAGCGGTATTTCCTGCCACTCTCTCCGTAAAACTTTCGGGTACCATGCGTGGCAAAACGGTATTTCCCCGGCGGTTATAATGGAAATTTACAACCATTCCAATTTAAACCATACTCGTCGTTATCTTGGCGTTGTGCAAGACGACTTGGATAAAGTTTATATGGAGTTGGGGTTTTGAACGCTGTTTACTAATTCGTCGTACTTTTCAATGCTCATAACAACCATTGTTCCGTAACCATTTGTAGTCAAATAAACCGGTTGTCCATCATTGACTATGCTTTCAATTTCCGAGAATTTATTTCTTAAATCAGAAACAGGTCTAATAACATTGCGAAAAAGCAAACCAAAAAATGCGCATATTCTGATTTATTACATATTTCACCACAATTTTATGCACCAATGACAGATGATTCGCTTACTTTACGAATTGTACTTGTGCCATGTTCACCCAATGCTGCGGCCCGCCTTTACACACTTCCAGAGCCATAGCCGCCCGCGGCAATCAACCCAGTCCTGCCAATTCTTCTTCAACTTTTGCCAACATAACTACAAAGTTTTCGCGCTTTTCCCGTTCCGCGGCAATTAGGTTTTCCGGGGCTTTGGACATAAAGCCTTCGTTGGAAAGTTTGCCGTCTATACGGGCAATTTCTTGCTCCAGCCTTGCCTTTTCTTTTGTAAGGCGGGCTTTTTCTTTTGCGGAATCTACAAGGGAATCCATTGGAAGGTAAATTGTTGCGCCGGATACTACAACGGACACCGCGCCCGTTGGAGCCGGTGAATTTGCAGCCACTACTTCAACCGATGCCGCGCCGCACAACGCCCCAAAAAAGGCTTTGCTGTTTTCAAATATTGCCTTCGCATTATTATCCGCAGGCAGTACAATAATTGCGATCTTTTGTGAAGGCGGCACTTGTTTGTCCGCTCTTATGGCGCGGATGGCGCGCACGGCTTCTTTTACCCGCTCTATGTCTTTCTCTGCCGCCGGGTTATCCAAGGCAGGGTCGTATACAGGCCACTGAGAAAGCATTACCGTAGGTTCGTTTTCTTCCAAAGCCAGGAAGAGGTCTTCCGTTATAAACGGTGTAATCGGGTGCAGTAGTTTTACGGTGGTTATCAGCACCTTGCGCAGAGTGGCTTGGGCGGCGGCACGGCTTGCAAGTGCTTTTGCATCGCCATCCTTGTGGCCATACAGGCGCGGCTTTACCATTTCTACATACCAGTCACAGAATTCATCCCAGGCGAAGTCTACAATTTTTTGTGCAGACAGGCCAATTTCGTGTTCGTCCATTTTCTCCGTTACTTCTTTTACAAGCCGGTTCATGCGGGAAAGAATCCAGCGGTCTTCGGTTTGAAGGTCGGTGTCGGTATATGCTGTGGGGCATGTATCCAAGTTCATTAATACAAAACGGGTGGCGTTCCATAATTTATTCAAGAAATTACGGGCAGGGTCAAGCCGCTCGTAGAAGAAGCGGGTGTCGTTGTCCACGGCGTTGCCGCTTACCAACATTAGACGAAGGGCGTCTGCACCGTATTCTTCAATTATTTCTAGCGGGTCAATGCCGTTGCCAAGAGATTTGGACATTTTACGCCCTTGCTCGTCCAGCATAATGCCGTTTATGAACACGTCTTCGAAGGGAATGTCACCCATAAATTCAATGCCCATAAACACCATGCGCACTACCCAAAAGAAAATGATTTCCCGCGCCGTGACCAGCACGTCGCCCGGGTAGAAATATTTAAGCTCCGGTGTTTCATCCGGCCAGCCAAGGGTGGAGAACGGCCACAAAGCGGAAGAAAACCATGTATCCAGAACGTCTTCGTCCTGTTTCAAATTAGTGTCGCCGCAGGTAGAGCATGCAGCCGGGATGGTGACGGCCACCGTAATATGCCCCTGCGGGCAGTAATAAGCGGGAACGCGGTGCCCCCACCATAACTGACGGGAAATACACCAATCGCGAATGCCGTCCAGCCAGTGTTTGTAAATTTTGCCGAAGCGGTCGCGGTTAAATTTCAGCTTTCCGCTTATATAGGCTTCCAGGGCGGGCTTTGCCAGTTCATCCATCTTTACAAACCACTGCAGTTTCAACAGCGGCTCTGCAACGGTTTTGCAGCGGTCATGCTCCCCAACGGAATGGGTGATGTTTTCGATTTTTATAAACAGGCCGTTGTCGGCCATTTCATCTATTATTTTTTTGCGGGCGTCTTCACGAGTTAAGCCGTTATAGTGGGCACCGTTTTCGTTTATTGTGCCGTCGTCGCTCATGATGTTTACCCGGGGCAGGTTGTGACGCTCGCCAACTTCAAAGTCGTTTGGGTCGTGTGCAGGGGTGATTTTTACCGCGCCCGTGCCGTATTCTTTATCTACATAAAAATCCGCGATAATGGGGATTTTACGGTTGACAAAGGGGACTATAGCGAACTTACCAACAAGATGTGTATAGCGTTCGTCTTCCGGATTTACGGCAATGGCAGTGTCGCCCAGCATGGTTTCCGGGCGGGTAGTGGCGAAAGAAATAAATTCACTTGTACCGTCGATAGGGTACTTAAAATGGTACAAGTGCCCTTCTTTGTCCTCATGTTCTACTTCCGCGTCGGAAATACTTGTCTGGCAGCTTACGCACCAGTTTACAAGCCGTTCACCCTTGTAAATTTTGCCGCTGTTGTATAACCGCACAAAAACTTCCAGCACCGCCTTAGACAGGCCTTCGTCCATGGTGAAACGCAGTTTCTCCCAGTCTGCAGAGCAGCCCAGGGTTTTTAACTGGCGTACAATTGTACCGCCGTACTGCTCGTACCAGTCCCACATCTTATCCAGGAACGCCTCGCGCCCAAGAGATTCCTTTGTTATACCTTCTTTTGCCAGGGCATTTACAACTACAACTTCCGTTGCAATGGCGGCGTGGTCTGTACCCGGCAGCCAAAGAGCTTCGTAGCCTTGCATCCGTTTAAAGCGGATTAGCATATCCTGTATGCCGTTGTTTAGCGCGTGGCCCATATGAAGCTGGCTTGTGATGTTGGGCGGCGGCATCATTATTGTGTAAGGCGTTTTGTCGGGGTTGGGTGCGGCTTTAAAGTAGCCTTTTTCTTGCCAGCGGGCGTAAATTTCGCCCTCGCGGGCTTTGTCATAGGTTTTTGGGAGTTCTGTCATTTTGTCACTACCTTTTATTTGTATTATTGTTTGTTATATGTCATATATCCATTTGAATCTTCAAAACCGAAATTTTTGTAAATGCCGTTACCCATGCCGGTTTTGTAAAGCACTATCCTGCCGCAGCCTTGGGCAAATGCTTCTTCTACGGTTAGGGCCAGCAAATTGCTTCCTATCCCACGGCGGCGGTATTCCGGATAAGTGTACATGTTGGTGATGTAGCCGGTTTTCCCCGTTAGGTTTGACATGGACGGGGCATTGCAGAAAAATGTCAGGCCGCTTGTGGCGATAATTTTTTCGTTTTGGTCGCAGGCAAGCCATGTGATAAAAGTACCGTTTGCAAGGGATGTTTCAAAGAATTGCTTAACGCTTTGGTACAGGATTTCCTCATCTGCCGGTGTTTCTGTTGTTTTGTAATGGGCAAGGTTATCCATGCGTATTTTTATAAGTGCTTCGCAGTCTGCCGTGGTGGCTTTTCTGTAGTTAATTGAATTCATGTTGTTTCACCTTATGTATTATACGTCATGCCGGGAGTAAAAACTACCCCCTGATATCAGATTGGTTATGTGATATCAGGGGGTAGTGTGAATTACCTATTGCGGCGATTCGTCAACGTAAATACAACAGATAGAGCGAGCAGTTTAGAATGCTGCAAAAATAGGTATTGATATTTCTCCGAGTTTGATACTTGACCCTATGTAAAGCAAGTAAACAAGGGAAAGTACGCAATAAAAAGAGCAGTTTGTCCCCACCGTAATCAGTGAGTGGAATTCAAAAAGTTGTATCCGTCAAAACTTAGTCTTGCATATTCAACACTTGTTGGTTATAATAAATGTGAGGTGACGCTATTTTATGGAACGTAAAATAATGAAAAAATTACTGGATTGGAAAAACAGTCCCCGACGTAAGCCCTTGATTCTTTCCGGTGCAAGGCAAGTAGGCAAGACATATATCTCCTTGACCTTCGGCAAAGAGCAGTACAAGAACACCGTGTATCTCAACATGGAAGATTCCGGCCAGGTTACTGCCATATTCGAGCGCGACTTAAAGCCGGAGCGTATTATACGGGAACTTTCTGCGCACTCGGGGCAGAGCATATTTCCGGGCGATACACTCATTATCTTTGACGAAATCCAATCATGTGAAAGAGCATTGACATCGTTAAAATACTTCTGCGAAAACGCGCCCGAGTACCACATTATTGCCGCCGGAAGTCTGCTAGGTGTGGCAACCAACCGTAAAAACTACTCATTCCCTGTCGGCAAGGTAGATATGCTTACGATGCTTCCATTGGATTTTGAGGAATATTTGTTGGCAACCGGTAATGAGGCTATATTGGGACTGATTAAAGAATCCTATGAAAACTTCACGCCACTTTCATTACATGAAACAGCTATGGATATTTACAAGACATATCTTGTTGTCGGCGGTATGCCCCAGGCAGTTTTAGAATATGTCAAAACCAACGATTTCAATTTTGTTTTGGCGGCTCAAAAAACAATCAATGACGGCTACATTGCTGATATGGCCAAGTATGCGACTGCTAATGAAACAACGAAAATCAAGGCAGCATGGGAGAGCTTGCCCGCTCAGTTGGCGAAGGAAAATCGCAAGTTTCAGTACAAAGTCATAAAGTCCGGGGCGAAAGCCCACGAATACGAATTACCTATTGACTGGATGAAGTTTGCCGGAATCATCAATAAATGTGTTCGTATCACGGAGGGCAAATTGCCGCTGACAGCTTACGCCGCCAATGATTCATTTAAGATATACATGGTGGACACAGGGCTTTTGTGTTCCAAGTTTGGTATTGCTGCGAATGTTGTTCTAAACGGGTCGCCATCTTTTGATGGATTCAAAGGCGCACTTGCTGAAAATTACATTTGCCAATGTCTTGTTGCAAATGGGTTCACTCCTTTTTACTGGAGCAGTCCCGGCAAGGCTGAATTAGATTTTGTTTTTCAAGACAACCAGGGCAACATTGTTCCATTAGAAGGTAAATCGGCTGATAATGTGAAGTCTAAGAGTTTGAGACAGTTTGTATCAATATATAAGCCGGAGTATTCGGTAAGGGTATCAACCAAGAACTTTGGGTACGAAAATAATATTAAGAGCATACCTCTTTACGCGCTATTTTGTTTAATGCCGTAGTGAAAAGGACAAGGGCGATAACGAAGCATAAGGGAAATGGCTAAAATAATGGATTGGCAGTTAAACGAGATTTGCATAGAAAAAGGGTACGCATGGCGCACCCTTTTTTGATGCAGCTAATACCAATACTCACAAGTCCCCCAAGTTTTAGTTTATCAACAACAACGACATGACCGGATAATCCGTCGTGCCGTTTGCAAACACTCTTGGCAGATGCCCACATCTAAAAATTCTTGTTTTCTGTTTTATAAATAGGACATACTGTTGTCACATTTATCCTGTTACAATGCAAGCAAGCACGAAAAAAAATTTTGGAGGTATCACATGGTTGAATCATTAAAGGCACTTTTGGCAGAATGGAAAGAAACAAGGTATTTTACGCTGGAGTTCATAAACGAACTAAGCGATGCAGACCTTGACAAAAAGCTGCCCAGAAAAAAACTGAACACCATCAGGCTACAGGCTTACGAGGTAACACTGTTTCAAAAAGACATGGTTGAATCTTTGACAACAAAAATCTGCCACTTTGACGAAGCCGAATACGCCGAGTACAAATCCCTGCCCAAGCAAGCTCTTGTAGATAGAATGGCAGAGCTTGACGATATGTTGGAAAAATCTATAGAGCAGATGGACGGCACGGAAATGATTGAATGGTTTGGCGAACCACGAAACATACATCATATTTTTGCAACTATGATAGGCCATGAACAGATGCACCTTGGTCAAATTATTGCGTTCTGTTACGCAACAGGGATAGAAATTCCTGCAAACATAACGGAAAATATGGCTTTGGAGGGCTAATCTTACGTGAAAAAATTATTTTTAGCATCATATTTTGCAGGCACAGCCCAGCTGCTGCCGGATTTTATGGGCGAAGAAATAGCCGGAAAGAAAGTTGTGTTTATCCCTACCGCCGCTTTGTATCCATGGGTATGTGAAGAAAAAGAAACATTGGATGAATTAGTCAGCACAGACCGCGCAGCACTTCAAAACATCGGTCTTGTTGTAGAAGAGTTGGATGTTAAAAATGCAACTAACGAAGCGGTGACAAAGAGCATAACGAACACCGACTATATATTTGTTTGTGGCGGCGATTCGTTTTACTTGCTGCAAGAACTGCGTCGCAAGGGCGCGGACAAGCTGATTACAGAACATATCGAAAAGGGCAAGCTGTATATGGGAACCTCTGCCGGTTCGCTTATTATGCAAAAGGATATTGTAGATGACGGCATAGAAAAGCCGGAGCTTGCGACTGACTTAAATGGAGATTTTTCCGCTCTTGGCATTATTGATTTCTACTTGTATGTGCATTATGGCAGCCATTATTGGGGCGATGATGACGAGTATATCCGCAAGTTTTACGACAAACTCAACTACGTGAAAATAAGCGATAAGCAAGCTGTTACTGTTAACGGTAACGATATTAAAATTGTTACGGCAAATTAAAATTTGGAAGGGCTTAAAAAAATGAGTGATTCAATAATCAAAAAAGCAAGCGACATTATCAATGCCAAGACCGGCTATATCGGTGGCGGCATGGGTGGTTATGCTGTCGTTGCATTGCATGATGAAAGCGGCTATCCGGCTCTTACTACTGTTACAATATCAAGTGCAGATGGTATCAACTGGCTGATGTTTAATGCCCATTCAGGCAGAAATACAATAAAGCGCATTGCATTTAACAACCGTGGCAGCGTATGTATTAGCAGCAGTGAGTATCATATAAGCATGATGGGTACTTTTGAAGTTTTAACAGACCTTGAAACAAAAAAAGCAAATTTTTTCGAGCCTATGTATGGCTATTTAAGCGGTGCAGATGACCCGAACCATAATGTCATACGCTTTAACACAGAAAGCTATAATATTCATCTGGCTGAAAACGATGAATCGGCACAAGGCACATTACTCAAGACAACAGCGGCACCGGCCACTGTTATATTGGATTAAGGCTTTATTTTAAGTTGGAATAGGTACAAGGTATAACGACCGGAAAACTACCCCCTGATATCGCATTAGCGAATGTAATATCAGGGGGTAGTTTGTTATCTCCCTACACCAATATAGTAAGCCAGGCAGACAAAAAGATAAGCAATGTAGTATAATTAATACATAATCGCACATAAACCGCGTAAAACAGATGGGATGATGACTATGAACACACAAAAGAAAATTTACATTGCCGACGACGAGGCAAATATCAGGCTTGCAATAAAAACTTTTTTGGAAAGCGCGGGATACTTGGTACAAGATTTTGAAACCGGAGATTTACTGCTGAAGGCCTTTGCCCAACGCCCAGCAGATTTGGTAATTACAGATGTAATGATGCCCGGCTCTAATGGCTTTGTTATATGTAAAGAGTTGCGCAAAACAAGCAATGTGCCAATAATAATGCTAACCGCCCGGGACAGCGACCTGGACTATGCAACAGGGCTGGACTTGGGCAGTGACGATTACTTAACAAAGCCATTTAGCCCAATGGCCCTTACCATGCGCGTCAAGGCTATATTTAGGCGGATAGAGCTTAGCCGGTTGGACTTTGCCAAGGAGCATGATGAAAATGAAGAAAACTAAGATACGCATAATAATTCTAAAGGCGTTTGCCGTTGTGTTGTTTTGCTCTTTTGCGCTAACGGCCATTATTTTTAACATTGCAATACGGCTTAGGGTTGGAAACGACTACAATTTATTAATCGGTTCATATGTTGATACAGACACAGCCGGTATTACAGGCAGGGCCGGTATAATTTTGCTGGTTCTTATTGGCGTTATGTTTGTTATGTCGGTAGTTGTAACATATTTTTTGTCAAACTCTATTACCAAGCCGATAGAAAAACTAAGCAGCTTTGCGCACAATATCGGCAACGGCGAGTTTACTACCAATTCCTTCGAGTTTGAAGAAGAGGAGCTTGCAGAGTTAAACGCCGCACTAAATAAATCTGTCAAGCAGTTAGGTATTTATGACAGCGAACAAAAGGCATTTTTCCAAAATGTATCCCACGAATTGCGCACACCGCTTATGTCCATTAAATGCTATGCGGAAGGTATATCCTTTGACATAATGGACCCAAAGAAGGCAAGCGAAACAATTTTACAGGAAACAGACAGGCTTTCTGACCTGGTGACGGATTTATTGTATATCGCGAAAATTGACAATATTACAACGGTTTACGCAACGGAGAAAGTGAATTTACCGGAGTTAATCCGCAGCTGCGCTTCGCGCCAGCAGGCAATGGCAGATAAGCGGGATATTAAGTTTGTATTTATCTTTGCTGAAGGCGATATTCTGTACCATTGTGTAAGCGAGTTAATTTCGCGGGCGGTTGATAACTTAATATCCAACGCCATACGGTACGCAAATTCCCAAATTATTTTATCCTGCCGCAAGGCCGGTAGTAACATAGAAATTAAAGTGGCGGATGACGGCCAAGGTATCCCGCGGGAAAATATCCCCCGCGTATTCGAGCGATTTTATAAAGGCGCGGGCGGCAACAACGGGATTGGCCTGTCAATTGTCAAATCCATAGCCGAACAGCACAATGGGCAAGTTGCGGCAGCAAATTCAACTAATGGCGGCGCGGTGTTTACAATAACGTTGCCAACTTAAATGGAGGGGTAACAAATGCGGTTTAGCGAACAGGAATTTTTACAGCTAAAAAATATGTTGACTGTCTATGAATGGGGTCACAGGACCCTTCTTACAAAGCTAAATATTTTGCACGAAGATTTTACTAATTTCCGGGAAAGCAGCCCCATAGAATACATCACGGGGCGAATCAAATCCCCGGAAAGCATAGCGCAAAAACTTTACGAAATGGGCGTTGAAATTACGGCAGATAACGCCCAAAAATACTTGAAAGACATGGCGGGTATACGCATCATATGCCCCTTCGCAAAGGACATTTTTTATTTAACCGGCCTGCTAAGGTCTATGCCCGACATAAATATATTGGAAGAAAAGGACTATGTAAGCAAGCCTAAACCCAGTGGGTACCGCAGTTATCACATTATTATCGAAATTCCCGTGTTTTATTCCTGCAAAACGGAAAACATAACTGTGGAAGTACAAATACGCACAGAAGCTATGAACTTTTGGGCGTCCCTAGAGCATAAGGCCAGATACAAATACCGAGAACATATTCCCAAGCATTTATGCGACGAGTTGGTTATTTGCGCGGAAAAAATTGCGGAGCTTGACGACAGAATGTTCTTGATTCACGAAATTATTTCGCTGATAAACCAAGATAATTAAGGGAGTTTGTGGTATAATGGTTTTTATGTGTGCTTGCACACGAAGAAAAAATGAAAAGAGAGAACTAAATGACAAACAGAACCAAATTTTCAAACCTCCCTATCTCCGAAGAAGTAAAACGCGCCGTGGCGGAAATGGGCTTTGAAGAAGCCACTTACATTCAGTCTCAAAGCATCCCACTTATACTGGAAGGCTACGACGTAATTGGCCATTCCCAAACGGGCACGGGCAAAACCGCCGCATTCGGCATCCCAATTATCGAAAAAATTTGCAAAGAGACAACCGGCACCCAGGCCTTGATCTTGTGCCCAACCCGCGAGCTTGCCGTGCAAGGCTGCGAAGAAATTCGCAAATTTGCCAAATACAAGCACGGTGTAAGCGTTGTGCCAATTTATGGCGGGCAGCATATAGACAGGCAGATAAATTCGTTAAAAAAGGGCGTATCCATTATAATAGGTACACCCGGGCGTATTATGGATCACTTGCGCCGCCGCACACTTAAGCTGCAAAACCTTTCCATGGTTGTACTGGACGAAGCGGACGAAATGTTAAACATGGGCTTCCGCGAGGACATTGAAACAATTTTGCAAGACGTGCCTGAAGTGCGTCAGACAATTTTATTTTCTGCAACCATGCCGCCGGAAATTATGCGTCTAACCGGCGAATATCAAAAAGACCCAAAAGTTGTGAAAACCGTAAGCAATGAACTTACCGTTCCAAGTATCCGCCAGTATTACTACGAAGTGCCCGGCGATAAAAAAATTGAAGCGTTGGCACGTTTGCTGGATTTTTACAACCCAAGCCGCTCCCTTGTTTTTTGCAACACAAAGCGCATGGTAGACGAGCTTGTAGATGAATTACAATTCCGCGGCTATTCCCCGGACGGGCTGCACGGCGACATGAAGCAGCAGTCCCGCGACATGGTTATGGGTAACTTCAAAAAAGGCAAAGTTGACATACTAATTGCCACAGATGTAGCCGCCCGCGGCATAGATGTGGACGACATAGACGCAGTATTCAATTTCGACCTGCCCCAGGACGTAGAATACTATATTCACCGTATTGGCCGCACAGGCCGCGCGGGCAAGGCCGGGGCTTCCTATACATTTGTAAGCGGCAGACGGCAAATTTACGCCCTCAAAGATATAGAAAAGCATATTAGAACCAAAATCGACCACAAAACACTGCCATCAAGCAACGAGGTAAATGAAGCGCGCAGCGATAAGTTAACAAAAAATATACTTGATGTCTTGGAAAGCGGCACCCCTCGCAAGTACGAGCAGATAATAGACAAGCTGATGGAAATGGATTACACATCTGTGCAAATAGCCTGTGCCGCCATCAGCCTTTTGTCAGAAAACTCTAATGATGACGCGCAGCTGGATGATTTAATAAAGAAGCAAAAAGCCGAGAAAACCAAAAAGCCCCTAACAAAAATTGTAGAGAAGTTTACGAAAAAAAGTAAGGACGCAAAAGTACCGGATTTTATGGTGAGTTATGTAATAAGCGTAGGCCTAAACGACAAGGTGGGCGCGAAGCACATCATGTCGGCCCTATCCGACGGCTCCGGTGTACCCGCCAAAGCAATCGGTAAAATTTCTGTCCACAATACTCACACAATTGTGGACATCTCAAGCAAGTACGCGGATATAGCCGCAAAGAAAATGAAAAACTACATCGTAGGCGGCAAAGGCGTGTCTATGAAATTGAAGAGGGCGAAGAAGAAAAAATAAAGGAGAAGGGGCTGTCGAGACAGCCCCTTTTATTACTTCGAAGGAGGTTTGCGTTTTACAAAAATGTAAATACCAAGACCGATAAGCAGAACGGGCAGCAAACGGCTGATTAAGCTAATTGCAAAGCCAAGAACGCTTACTACAAGTACTACGGCCAATGTTACTAAAATAATTGTGCGTAAAGTTTTGTTGGCAAGTATGCTGTTTAAAGCGTCGCCGATGTCGTCGCGCACGGCTTCCCCCGCGTTTATGCGGCGGCGTACATTAAACCCGTCAAAGAAACTGGTAAGCACGTAAACCGGTATGGCAAGGCCCAGCATTAAGTTAAACGGCCACCAGGCGTTTGCCAGCAAAAATATTATTAGGAAGAATCCGCTCATTGCCGCCAGGCCGCGCTTCATTAGGCCCATGTACATATAATTCGCGCCCGGCAGGAAGGAAAATACGAATAGTAAACCCCACAATACTTTACGGCGCGGATAAGCTGTATGACTGTGATAGTCAGGCGGCGGCGCGTGGTCGCCCGGTGATTGGGCTAATACTGCAAGGCATGGCCGACAAAACAGCCTGCCCTGAACTTCTACTGTGCAATCGTCACATAACCAGCTGCCGCAGTGGTTACATGTGTTTGCAGCATATTTTTCCGGATGGGAACGGCATTGCATATGATCATCTCCTGTTTGTTTGAATTTTGTTCCTTCTGAAACCATATACGCCGTGTTCGCAAAAAAGTTTACTTAGATTTGAAATTATTTTGAAGCATCTCCTACATAGCTTCCGGCGCGGACATCCCCAACAGCCCAAGCCCTATTTTTAACTGGGCTTGTACAGCAGCAACCAAGGCCAAGCGGGATTGACGTAATTTTTCGTCATCTACCAAAATTACATGGTGGTGGTAGTAGGCGTTAAAAGCCTGGGCCAAAGCCACTAATTGCCGGGCAATCATATACGGCTCATACTTTTCTGCGGCTTCTTCTATTTTAGCGGGGAAGTCGTAGATAATGCGCAGCACGTCAAAAGCTTCATCTTCCGTAAGCAAGGCAGGGTCAAACTTTAACGAATTATCACCTACAGCATAACCGGCTTTTTTAAGCACGCTGCAGGCGCGGGCATGGGAATACTGCACATATGGGCCTGTTTCCCCGTCAAAGTTAAGCATCAATTCCCAGCTAAACACGGTGTCCTTTATGCGATTGGTGTATAGTTTGTTAAATATCAGCGCGCCAACACCAACTTGCTCTGCTACAGTATCTTTGTCTGCAAGGTTTGGGTTTTTTTCCTCGATAATTGCCCTTGTTTTGGCAACGGCTTCGTCCAGAAGTTCGTCCATTTTTATTACTTTGCCCCGGCGGGTAGACAGTTTGCCATGCTCGAAGCGGAACAACCCGTATGGAACATGCACTTGCCCTTTTGCCCAAGGGTATCCCATTAATTCTAAAACTTTGAAGAATTGGGCAAAATGCAAAATTTGTTCTTGGCCTGTTACATATATGTTTAGGTCAAAATTAAAACAATTCTGCCGGTCTATTGCGGCGGTAATGTCACGGGTTGGGTAAAGTGTACCGCCATCACTGCGTAAAATTAGGCATGGAGGCATATTATACTCTTCCAGGTCTACAATTTGCGCGCCGTCGCTTTCTTTAAGCAACCCTTTTTCCCGCAGCAAATCTACAGTGGCTTCCATTTTTCCGTTGTAGTAGCTTTCGCCCCTCCACTCATCGAAAGACGTTCCCAAACGTGTGTATAGTTTTTCGTATTCCAGAATACTTAAATCTACAAACCAACGCCATAAGGCCAGCCCTTCTTCGTCATCGTCCGCAAGCCTTACTACCCAAGAGCGGGCTTCGTCGTTTAAGGCCGGAGCTTTGTCCGCTTCCTCGTGAAAGCGCACATACAGCTCTGCAAGTTCATCTATTCCCCTGGCTTCTACGGCTTCCTTACTGCTCCATCTTAAATATGCCACAATTACCTTGCCAAACTGGGTTCCCCAGTCGCCAAGGTAGTTAATTGCCGTAACATTGTAGCCAAGGAAGCGATAAATTCTGTCGATAGACAAACCAATAATTGTAGAACCCAAATGCCCTACATGGAACGGCTTTGCTATGTTGGGCGAAGAATAATCTATTACAACGTTTTTGCCGTCACCAATACCGCTCGCGCCGTATTTTTCGCCTTTTTGCAATATTTCCGTTAAAACATCACCTGCAAAAGCCGCCCGGTCAAAAAAGAAATTTAAATATGGGCCGGTGGCTTTTACTTCCCCAAGCCAAGACGGGCGGTTTTCTGCTATTTGTGCCGCAAGATCTGCCGCTATTACCGGTGGAGCCTTTTTCAGCTCCTTTGCCAGCCTAAAGCATGGGAACGCCATGTGCCCCAGCTTTGGGTCTGCCGGGGTTTCTATAGACTGCCGCAATTCCTCTTGGGGCAGCCCGGCATATTTTGCAAGTATTTCTGATAAAGCTTGTCCATAGTTCATTTTCATTACCTCCGTTATATGTGTGCGGCTATTATACACTATTTTTGTAATTTTTGCATTTATACCTAGAGCATCAAATATTTACCCCCTGATATCACATCCGCCCAATGTGATATCAGGGGGTACGCTTTAAAAAGCGAAATTAACAAGCATTGTCAGCTCGCCCCACAAATGATTATGCACATACCGAAACAGCAGCACATAACTAACCGCTACACATGCAATATTTACTACTTTAAGCTGCTTTTTGCGTTCCTCTGCGTCAAGTATCGACTCCACTATTGTTTGCAACACGGCTATAAATAATAGTTCGGCAATTAAAATCATAAATTCACGCATTATGTACCACCCTAACAATGTCTGTTAAGGTATTTATATGATGGAAAACCGCTTTCTTATACTTCCCACACGCTGCCGTCATAAGAAACTTCCAGCCCATGTGGTGCCGCCAGCTCTACCATTTCGTCATAACAGGCACCGCCGTTGTGGGAAAAGTGGTTAATAACTATGCGGGTATCCGGCTTTACGCAGTTATGCTTTGCAAACAGCTCTTTCATTTCGATAATATCCGGCAGCCCCATGTGGTTGCCGCCTTCTTTATATATGCCAAAGGTGCAGTCCAGGCTTATAAGGTCAAATTGCTTACCGGCAATGTAATCCCATATATCCTGGGTAAAAATGCCCGTGTCATTGCCGTAAAGAATGCGTTTGCCATCACACTCAATAATATAGTTAAGGCAGCGTTCGTTGCGGGCATGAAGGGCCGGCAGGGCGGTTATGGTAAATTCACCTGCAGTAAACGGTACAAAATTTTCTGCAATATAGAAATCGTACTGCTCTTTGGTACCGCGTATTGCGTTCTCTACAAAATCTTTGCATATGCCTATAACCGTTTCATTGCCGTAGACTTGCAACTTGCACTCTACGCCTTTTGTAGCGTAAATTGGCCCGCGGTACTTTAATTCGGAGGGTAGAAAATGATCGTTGTGGCTGTGGGTTACAATCATGTGGCCTATTTTATTCAACTCCACGTTGTGGATCAGGTAATGAAGATATGTGTCCGGGGTCAGGTCTATAAGCAGACGCTGGTCCGGTGAGCCTTCACCAAATTTATTGGCAAATACTAACGCCTGGGAACGTGTACGAATATTCCTGCCACCACGTTTGCGGGCCGTATTGCAAAATTCGCAAGAACAAAACATTCCCGGCCAGCCCTCTGCCGCGCCTGTGCCTAAATATTGCAAAACCATAAAAACACTCCTCTTCTTGAGTTGTAATAAAACCGGGCTTTCTCGATAAGTAAGAAAGCCCGGTTATGTCTATTATTTATTTGCCATCTGTACGCACTACAGGGGGGTAGAACAGTTCGTCATCTTCGGTATCAACACCGGGGGCGTTTTCAACTTCTACACTGCGGTAGACAGGCATTCCCGTTCCGGCAGGTATAAGCTGGCCAATTATTACGTTTTCTTTCAGGCCGATTAGACGGTCTTCTTTACCGCGTATTGCGGCTTCGGTTAGTACGCGGGTGGTTTCTTGGAAAGAAGCCGCGGATAGGAAGGAATCTGTGGCCAGGGATGCTTTGGTGATGCCAAGCAGCACCCTTGTGCCTTCTGCGGGGCGCAGTCTCTGCTCTTCCATTTCCCTGTTAATCTCTTCAAGCTCTAGCCAATCAATTAACGAGCCGGGAAGCAGCTCTGTGTCGCCGCTTTCTTCTATTTTTACGCGCTTTAGCATTTGGCGAACAATAACTTCAATGTGCTTATCGTTAATATCTACGCCATGAAGGTCGTAAACACGCTGCACTTCTTGAATCATGTAGTCTTGTACGCCGCGTAAGCCTTTGATTTTAAGAATGTCGTGTGGGTAAACGCTGCCTTCCGTAAGTTCGCTGCCCGGTTCAACTTCTTGCCCAGAATGAACTTTTATACGTGAACCGTAAGGTATCAAGTAGGCTTTCGCTTCACCTGTTTCGCTGTTGGTTATAACAACTTCGCGCTTTTTCTTAATGTCATTTATTTCCACCGTACCGCCAAACTCTGCGATAATCGCAAGGCCTTTTGGCTTACGGGCTTCAAAAATTTCTTCTACACGCGGCAAACCTTTTGTAATGTCGTCGTTGGTAGCAACGCCGCCAACCTGGAACGTACGCATTGTAAGCTGTGTGCCTGGCTCACCGATAGATTGTGCCGCAATAATACCAACAGATTCACCAATGCGAACTACACGTCCGCTTGCCATGTTGGCACCATAGCACTTAGAACATAGCCCAATACGGCTGCGGCATGTTAAAACAGTACGGATATGAACTTCTTCCACACCGGCGGCTTCAATCGCGTCTGCCTGGTCCGGGGTTATGAAGGTATCTGCCTGGGCCAAAACCTCACCTGTTTCCGGGTGTAAAACATCATCAACAGCCCAGCGTCCGCGTATACGGTCTACCAATGGCTCAATAATTTCTTCGCCGTCTACAAAGGATTTTACCCACATGCCAGGTTTTATATGGCCATCTTTTACACAATCTTCTTCACGGATGATAATATCCTGGCTAACGTCAACCATACGGCGGGTAAGGTACCCAGAGTCCGCCGTACGCAAGGCTGTATCGGAAAGGCCTTTTCTGGCACTGTGGCCTGAAATGAAATATTCCAAAACAGTTAAGCCTTCGCGGTAGTTAGAACGTACGGGCATTTCCAATACTTTACCCGTTGGGCTTGCAAGAAGCCCGCGCATACCGGCCATTTGTTTCATTTGCGTTTTGGAACCGCGGGCACCGGAATCCAGCATCATGTATACGCTGTTGTCTGTGCTTAGGTTATCCATCAAATCTTCGGTTACTTTGTCTGCCGTGTCTGTCCATATTTTTAGAACACGATCACGGCGTTCATCGTCTGTCATAAGCCCGCGGCGGAATAACCTGTGTACGCCCTCTACGGCGTCATCGGCTTCTTTTAATATAACAGGCTTAGAATCCGGAACCTCCATGTCGGAAACGGATACAGACAAGGCACTTTGTGTAGCAAAGCGGAAGCCCAAATCTTTTACATTGTCCAAGGTAATGGATGTATCTACGCTGCCATACCTGTTAATACAGCGGCTAACTATTTTTGAAATCATTTTAGCGTCTACCAGGCAGTTAATCTCGTAAGAGAATGGGTCTGCATTACGGTCTACAAAGCCTAAATCCTGCGGAATCGCCTGGTTGAAAATAATGCGCCCCGGTGTTGTTTCTATTAGTCTGGTCATCCCGGTCAGTTCATCTGTACGGCGTACTTTAATTTTTGCGTGAAGATGCACTTCGTTATTATCGTAAGCCAGAACAGCTTCGTCATCGTTCATAAATACTTTGCCTTCCCCAAGGCGGTTGTCCCGCTCTAGGGTTAGGTAGTAGATTCCCAAAACCATGTCCTTTGAAGGCACTGTAATAGGCATACCGTCAGACGGTTTTAACAGATTGTTTGGTGCAAGTAATAAGAAACGGCATTCTGCCTGTGCTTCTACGGAAAGCGGCACATGAACAGCCATTTGGTCGCCGTCAAAATCCGCGTTGTAAGCGGCACATACTAATGGATGAAGCATTAGTGCGCGGCCTTCAACAAGTACCGGTTCAAATGCTTGAATGCCCAACCTGTGAAGTGTGGGCGCGCGGTTTAGCATTATCGGATGCTCTTTGATAATATCTTCCAAAGCGTCCCATACTTTAGGCTCAAGTTTTTCTACCATGCGCTTTGCAGACTTAATATTGTGGGCGTCACCGGACTGTACAAGTTTTTTCATTACAAAAGGCTTGAACAACTCGATGGCCATTTCGCGGGGTAGGCCGCATTGATATATTTTTAGCTTTGGCCCAACTACAATTACAGAACGACCGGAATAGTCTACACGCTTACCAAGTAAGTTTTGGCGGAAACGCCCTTGCTTACCTGTTAATAAATCTGAAAGGGATTTTAACGGACGGTTGCCCGGCCCTGTAACAGGTCTGCCGCGGCGTCCGTTGTTTATCAGCGCGTCAACCGCTTCTTGAAGCATACGCTTTTCGTTACGCACAATAATATTTGGCGCGGAAAGGTCTAACAGCCTTTTTAGGCGGTTATTACGGTTAATAACACGGCGGTACAGGTCATTAAGATCGGACGTGGCAAAGCGACCGCCGTCCAACTGTACCATGGGGCGCAGTTCCGGAGGGATTACAGGAATAGTGTCAAGAATCATCCATTCCGGCCTGTTGCCGGATAGGCGGAAAGATTCGATAACTTCAAGTTTTTTGATATAACGGATACGCTTCTGGCCTGTCGCATCTACAAGCAGGTTTTTAAGCTCTTCGGATTCTGAATCCAAATCAATAGACAGAAGTAATTCCTTGATTGCTTCCGCGCCCATGCCAACACGAAGGGACGGCACTTTTATTCCGTTGATAATACGGTGTGTGCCGAATTCTTCCAACGCGTCGCGGTATTCTTTATCTGTAAGAATTGTCTTTGGCTGAATGCCGGTGTCTGTGCCGTCAAGCACAATGTATGACGCAAAATATAGAACCTTTTCCAACGCGCGGGGGGACATGCCCAAAATAATACCCATGCGGCTGGGTATACCGCGGAAATACCAAATGTGTGAAACAGGGGCAGCAAGCTCGATGTGCCCCATGCGTTCGCGTCTTACTTTGCTTTTTGTAACTTCTACGCCACAACGGTCGCAAACTACGCCTTTGTAGCGGATACGCTTATATTTGCCGCAGTGGCATTCCCAGTCCTTGCTTGGACCAAAGATGCGTTCGCAGAAAAGCCCGTCTCTTTCGGGTTTTAACGTTCTATAGTTAATGGTTTCGGGTTTTTTTATTTCGCCGCGGGACCATTCACGAATTTTTTCAGGTGATGACAAGCCAATTTTTATCGAGGAGAATGTCATTGGTTGTTCTGCCTTGTCGGCCTTTTGCAAATCTCGGGTATCTTGCATTTCGTACTCTTGCATTTACCTCACTCCTCGTCGCTGAATAAATCCAAATCATCTGCAATATCGTCCAATAATGGGATGTCAATGTCTATATCGTCAAAATCCTCTACAGGCAAAATGTCTGCAGGCGCGTCGTCATCCATAGACTCGCCAAAATTTTCAAGGTCTACTTCTAAATCAAGGCCCGCGCTTGGTTCTTCGTCTAAACTGGACAGGCGGCGTATAAATCCGCCGTCTGTATCGGACTCTAAGCCTTCAAGGTTTAAGTCTACAGGTATAACATCGCCTTCCTCAACAGACTCTTTAATTTCAAGCTCGGAATGGTCGTCGCCTAAAACTTTAACGTCAAGACACAAAGCCTGTAACTCTTTTAACAGTACTTTGAAGGATTCCGGTACACCCGGTTCCGGGATGTTTTCGCCTTTAACAATTGCTTCGTAAGTTTTTACGCGGCCAACAATGTCGTCGGACTTAACTGTAAGAATTTCCTGCAGGGTATAACTTGCGCCATAAGCTTCAAGTGCCCATACTTCCATTTCACCAAAACGCTGGCCGCCAAATTGGGCTTTACCGCCCAATGGCTGCTGGGTAACAAGAGAATATGGCCCTGTAGAACGGGCATGAATTTTATCGTCTACTAAGTGGTGAAGTTTTAGGTAATGCATGAAACCTACGGTAATCGGGTTGTCAAACTCTTCCCCTGTACGGCCATCGCGGACTTTTATTTTACCGCTGCGGTTTATCGGTACTCCCTGCCACTCTTCGCGCAATGCTTCATAATTTGCTTGAAGGTCGGCAAAAATATCGGGCTCAACAATATCTTGCCACTTAGCTTCAAATTGGTCCCATTCCAGGTTTACATAGTCGTTTGCAAGGTCAAGAGTATTCATAATATCTATTTCGTTTGCCCCGTCAAATACAGGGGTTGCAGCTTTCCAGCCCAAACACTTTGCGGCTAAACCCAAATGAACTTCAAGTACCTGGCCAATGTTCATGCGGCTTGGTACGCCAAGTGGGTTAAGCACTATGTCAAGCGGACGTCCGTTTGGTAAAAACGGCATGTCTTCTACAGGCAGTACTTTGGCGATAACGCCTTTGTTACCGTGACGCCCGGCCATTTTGTCACCTACGGAAATTTTACGCTTTTGGGCGATGTAAACGCGCACAAGCTGGTTTACACCCGGGGAAAGTTCATCTTTTTTAGTGCCCGGTGCAAGGTCTGCCCGGTTATCACGGGTAAACACTTTTACGTCTACAACTATACCGCTTTCACCGTGAGGAACACGTAAACTTGTGTCGCGTACTTCACGGGCCTTTTCGCCAAATATGGCGCGAAGCAAGCGTTCTTCCGCTGTTAGTTCTGTTTCACCTTTTGGGGTAACTTTACCTACCAAAAT
Organism: Bacillota bacterium; assembly: GCA_009786175.1. The sequence continues at coordinate 29,057 of WQTQ01000235.1, forward strand.
ATCACCGGGGCCAACTTCCGCACCAATGCGTATTACGCCGTCTTCATCTAAATCATTCATGGCATCTTCGCCAACGTTGGGGATGTCGCGGGTAATTTCTTCAGGCCCAAGTTTGGTGTCACGGGCTTCTGCTTCGTACTCTTCTATATGAATGGATGTGTAAATATCGTCGCGTACAAGTGTTTCACTTAAAAGAATGGCGTCTTCGTAGTTGTAGCCTTCCCAAGCCATAAAGCCTATAAGCGGGTTTTTGCCAAGCGCAAGCTCGCCTTGGTCTGTGGAAGGCCCGTCTGCAATAACCTGCCCGGCTTCTACCCTATGGCCTTTTGTAACTATAGGGCGTTGGTTTACGCATGTACCCTGGTTGCTGCGCATAAACTTTGTTAACTTGTAAATATCTTTTTTGCCGTCGTCGTTGCGGATAGCAATGTGACTGGAAGCAACTTCCGTAACTTCACCTGCTGTGTGAGCTATAACAACAACACCGGAGTCAAGTGCCGCTTTATACTCCATACCTGTACCGACAGTCGGGGCTTCGGCTACCATTAGCGGAACAGCTTGACGCTGCATGTTAGAACCCATTAGTGCGCGGGATACGTCATCATTTTCCAGAAACGGGATAAGAGCCGTTGCAACGGAAACAATTTGTTTTGGCGAAACGTCCATCAGATCAATGCGGTCGCGGTCGAACTCTGCCATCTCGTCACGGAAGCGGCCTGCAACACGACGGTTAATAAAATGGCCGTCGTCTGTCAGTGGCTCGTTGGCTTGCGCAATGATATAGTTTTCTTCTTCGTCGGCGGTTACGTACATAAACTCGTTGGATACAATCGGGTCTTTGTCTTTTTCGTGAATTACATATCGATAAGGTGCTTCTATAAAGCCGTATTCATTAATACGGGCATAAGTTGCAAGAGAGTTGATAAGCCCTATGTTGGGGCCTTCCGGTGTTTCAATCGGACACATGCGTCCATAGTGAGAACTGTGAACGTCGCGTACTTCAAAACCTGCGCGGTCACGGCTAAGCCCCCCCGGGCCCAATGCCGACAGGCGGCGTTTATGTGAAAGTTCATCCAGCGGGTTAACCTGCCCCATGAACTGTGAAAGCTGAGAGGAACCAAAAAATTCCTTGATTGCAGCTGTTACGGGACGAATATTTATTAGGGCTTGTGGGGTAACTATATCCATATCCTGGACGTTCATGCGCTCTTTTACAACGCGCTCCATACGTGTAAGCCCTATACGGAACTGATTTTGTAAAAGTTCGCCAACAGCACGGATACGGCGGTTGCCCAAGTGATCAATATCGTCTGTGCTGCCTACCCCCGCGTCAAGGCCAATGGCATAACTAATAGCCGCCATAATGTCGCAGAAGGTAACGGTCCTTGGCAAAAGTTTATTCATGTGCTGCCTGATTTTACTGGTAAGTTCTTCTTTGTCCGAAGCTTTTAGCAATGCTTGAAGGGCAGGGAAATAAACCCTCTCTTTAATGCCGAAATCCTTTGCGGACAGGCCATAAGGCTCTAGGTACGGGTCAATATTTACTGCCATGTTGCTTAAAGCGCGAATTGTACGGTCTTCAAAAACAATATCCACATGCGGACAGGCAGAGTCTTGGATATGGTCTGCCATATCGCCTGTAATTTCGGTACCGGCAGTATACAGCACTTCCCCTGTGTTTGGATCAACAACGTCTGCCGCCAAAACAAAACCCCTTATGCGGGCACGTAAAGCAAGCTTTTTGTTAAATTTATAACGGCCTACCTTTGCCAGGTCGTAACGTTTGGGGTCGTAAAACATATTTTTTAGTAATTGATCTGCGCCTTCAACCGTAGGCGGTTCGCCCGGGCGGAGACGCTTGTATGCCTCCACCAAGCCTTCTTCGTAAGATTTGGCAATATCTTTTTCTATAGTGGCTAAAATTTTAGGGTCTTCACCAAATTTAGCTATAATTTCTTCATCTGTGCCAACGCCAAAAGAGCGCATTAGAACTGTAACCGGAACTTTACGGGTACGGTCTATGCGCACATAAAGCACGTCATTAGAGTCTGAATCGAACTCTAGCCACGCACCGCGGTTTGGGATAATGTTGCCGGAAACCAGTACCTTACCTACCTTATCATGATCGACAGAGTAATAAATACCCGGAGAGCGCATAAGCTGGCTAACAATAACGCGCTCTGCGCCGTTTATGATAAATGTACCGTTTTCTGTCATAAGCGGAAAGTCGCCCATGAAAATATCCTGCTCTTTAATTTCGTCAACTTCCTTGTTGTGAAGGCGGCATTTTACACGCAAACTAGAGGCATACGTCGCATCCCTCTCTTTACATTCCTCGATTGTATACTTGGGTTTGTTGTCCAAGGATAAGTCTATAAGATCTAAAACTAAATTTCCACTAAAATCTGTGATGGGGGATATGTCGCGAAAAACCTCTCGAAGCCCTTCCGTTGTGAACCACTTGTAACTCTCTTTCTGCACTTCAATCAGGTTTGGAATATCTAAAACTTCGGCAATGCGTGAATACGTAGCCCGTTTTGGGCCCGGGCCTTGTGTGGGACGCACCCTGTTTTTTTCCACCGTAACAACCCCTTTGTAATTATGCGGAAATGTTTTTTTATTATTTATTAAAAACTTTTTGTTGATATTTGTTTCGCTATGTGGTAATCTGACATTGTCCTAGACTTATGCCTATCGGCAGATAGCGATACAGTTATGTAGGGTAACACATAAATAAGGGGGCTGTCAAGCCCTATTTTTACATATTGCTTTTTTTTGCTTTTCCACATAAGTAGAGGAGGATTACATAAAATTATAGGTGGGATTTCAATGATAAAACATGAGATATTAAAGGTACAGGAAAATTCAATCGCCGCTGAAATGGGTATAGCCCGCGGCGATTTTTTGCTTTCTATTAACAGTGAAGAAGTACGTGACATATTGGATTACCGCTTTCGTATACAGGAGGAACAGCTTCTTGTGGAAATTGAAAAGCCCAACAGTGAAATTTGGGAGCTTGACATAGAGAAAGAAGCAGATGATGATTTGGGTATTGAATTTAAACAATCACTTATGTCCCACACAAAACGCTGCAGCAACAACTGCGTATTCTGTTTTGTAGACCAGCAGCCAAAGGGGCTGCGTCCTTCTTTGTACGTAAAAGACGATGACCCAAGGCTGTCATTTTTGTTGGGGAATTATGTAACGCTTACTAATTTAGACGAAGCGGAAATAAAACGGCTTGCAGGGTACCACCTTTCACCTCTTAGAATATCGGTCCACGCAGCAGACTTGGATTTGCGCGAAAAAATGATGGGTACAAATAAGGCGCGGAATTTGTTTGACGCGCTGGAAGTCTTTAACCAAGCCGGTACAGAAATGCATTTTCAAATTGTACTGTGTAAAGGCTTAAACGACAGGGCGCACCTGGATTACACCATTGAAAAATTAATGGAACTAAAGCCCGGCGCAAAAAGCCTGGCAATTGTCCCGGCAGGGCTGACACGGTACAGGGAAGGACTTTTTCCGTTGCAGTCATTTACAAAGGAAGACGCCCATGGGGTAATCGCCCAAGCAGAAAAATGGCAAAAGAATTCCCGCTTTGTGTTTTTGTCCGATGAGTGGTATATTCTGGCGGGGATACAACTGCCAAACTATAAACATTACGGCGATTTTCCGCAATTGGATAACGGCGTAGGGGTAATACGTTTGTTTGAGCATGATTTTGTTAATGCAATGGCTTTAGGCAAAGTAGATTGCAATAAGATTAACCATATGATAAACCGCGGGCATAACCGGCGCAAAATGTCTATCCGTGTGGGAATTGTAACGGGCACAGCCGCCGGTGCATTTATGCGCAGCATAGCAGCCAGGTTCATGGCCAAGCATTCTCACTATATTAAGATAGCCGTTTACGAAATTGAAAATGACTTTTTTGGCTCAAGTATAAATGTCAGCGGGTTGTTAGCCGGGCAGGATGTAATTAACCAGCTAAAAAATAAGCTGGACAAAACTAATGTAATCCTAATGCCTGACAACGCTTTTCGTGCAGGTGTTAAACAAAAAATAATGCTGGACGGTGTAACAAGAGAAGATTTAGAACGGGAATTAAATGTAAGAGTTAGGGTGGGCCATACCGATGGCGCGAAATTTTACAAACAATTAAGGGCACTTTTGCCGGGTAATTCTTAAATATTCTTACCCCCTGATATCAGGGGGTGAAGAAGGAGGTCGCAACATGCTTCAACTTTGTGTATCACAGCAACTTAACAGCACTCCTTTTATGTTTCGTTCAACGGGTATTCGCGTATATTCACTGGAAGAAGTAATGTACCATGTGTTCCATTATTGGCGGGAATCTATGGACGATTTCCTTTCCGATAAAATGATTACATGGGTATCTGACCTTGGGCTTTCTTTTATTGTCGGAAAGATACAGAAAATTGCCGATGAAAAGCAATTTGCCACACGTATGCTTAATTTCATACAATTGATTGATTATTTTGACCAATGTGAAATAAATGAACTGCAGGCAGAGCTGGAGGCCTGGGAACGCCAATGCGAATGGCAGAAATTAAAAGAACGGGCAGATTATTTTATCCAGCGGGGCGAACCGTCTAAGGCGTTACCTTTTTATAAGCGGGCCCTTCAGTTAGAAGAAAACGCCATGCTGTTAAATAATATTGGTGTAATGTACATGCAGCTGTCTGCGCCGGAAGACGCTTTGCATTACCTAACCCGCGCCCATGCCTTTGAACCGGATAATTTTAACATTACGCTTCATTATATAGAGGCGGCAATTTTAAGCGGACAATACGAAAGTGCCGTCAATGAATTAGAAAGAATAGAGGCTGTTGCGCCGAATAGCGCGGATATTCCGTTTTTTTATGGGTTAATTGCCCAAGAGCAGGAAGATTACCCCCAAGCACTGGCCCATTATGAAGAAGCAATAAGAATTGACCCCGTAAAAAACCACTATGCATACAAAATGGCAGAGGTATACAAAAAAACCCGCCAATTTGAAAAGGCACTGCGGACTTTGTCAAAAGTGCCGAATAAAGACGCGGGCTACTATGTAAAAGAAGCGGAAATACATGCCGCCGCCGGTGATGTCCCCGCGTCATTGCGGTGTATGCGCAACGCAACGGATGCCGATGGGGCCCACAATGCTAATTTATGGGCAAAGCTGGCGGAATATTATCGCCGGGATTACGATTGGCGCAGAGCAGAAAAAGCAATTTTACACGCGCTTGAACTGGCCCCGGATAACGACAGTGTACGGTTTGAAAACGCCCGTGTAAAAAAAGGCCTTGGGCGTACGCGAGAGTATCAGGCAGACTTGGCGGAAATTCTAAAGGACTTTAAAGAGCGGTACAGGACGGATAAATGAAATTAAATTCATATAAAGTAGAAACGAGGAATGAACAATGCTGGAAAAATTAAACGAACTGCAGGCACAAACCCAAGCCGATATTAAGCTTGCAAAAAGCCCGGCAGACATTGAAGCACTGCGGGTTAAAATCTTGGGTAAAAAAGGCGAGCTAACCTTGCTGCTAAAAAACCTGGGCTCTTTACAACCGGAAGAGCGCAAGGAAATGGGCAAAAAAGCCAATGAAGTACGGGACTTAATACAGGCAAGCCTGGAAGAATCCCGCACCCGCCTAGAGGCCGCTGCTCAGGCAGAAGCCCTGGTTGCGGAAGCTATGGACATTACCCTGCCCGGGCGGCGTAAGCCATTGGGGCATTTGCACCCCGTTACAACATTTATGTATGGGTTAGAGGATTTATTTATCAGCCTTGGCTTTGATATTGTAGAGGGCAATTTTATAGAAACGGTTTATCATAACTTTGATGCGTTGGGTACACCGCTTAGTCACCCTTCCCGTGACGAAAGCGATACATTTTATATAGACGAAACCCATGTATTGCGCTGCCATACCTCACCGGTGCAGGTGCGGGTTATGGAAACGCAAAAGCCGCCAATTCGTGTTATTTCGCCGGGCATTTGTGCCAGGTTTGACGAAGTTGACGCAACTCATACACCGGTATTCCATCAAATGGAGGGCCTTGTAATAGACAAGGGTATAAATTTTGGCGATTTTAAAGGAATGCTAGAAATTATAGTAAGCTATGTATTTGGGCAGGATGCGAAAACCCGCTTGCGCCCCAGTTATTTTCCGTTTACAGAACCAAGTGTTGAAGTTGATGTTTCCTGCTATGCCTGCAATGTAGATAAACCCAACAGCGGCTGCAGTGTATGTAAAGGCAGCGGCTGGGTAGAGCTTTGGGGATGCGGAATGGTTCACCCCAACGTGCTGGAAATGTCCGGAATTGATTCGTCCGTGTACAGCGGCTACGCCTTTGGGCTTGGCACTATGCGTATGACATCTGCCCTTTACGGTATCCCGGCTCTAAAGCCGTATTATGAAAATGATGTTCAATTTTTAGGACAGTTTTAAATTGCTTCGTCATCCCGGGCCTGCCCCGGAATCTTACCGACTAAAATCTGAAATGAGGTTTATATATGAACATTCCCCTATCCTGGCTTAAAGAGGCCGCTCAAATAGAAGATGCTACCCCTTCCCTGCTGGATAAAATGACAAACGCGGGTAACGCTGTAGAAGGTGTTGCCAAACTTGGCGAAGACATAACAGGCGTAGTTGTCGGCAAAATAATAACCCTGGAAAAACACCCGGACGCAGACAAACTGTGGGTGGCGCAAGCGGATATAGGCACAGAAACATTACAAATTATCACCGGCGCAGATAACCTTAAAGCCGGGGATTTTATTCCTGTAGCCGTACATGGTTCTACCCTTGCCAACGGGCTTAAAATTAAAAAAGGTAAAATGCGCGGGCTGGACTCCAACGGGATGCTATGCTCTATAGACGAGCTTGGATATACTGTGGCAGACTACCCGGAAGCCTGTGAAGACGGCATTTATGTGTTCCAAGACGAACATTCCCTGGGCGCAGACGTTCGCCCTATAATGCAGCTTTGCGAAGAAGTAGTAGACTTCGACATCCTTTCCAACCGCCCGGATACAAACTCTGTAATGGGCATGGCACGGGAAGCCGCCGCCGTATACGGCAAAACTTTGGTGTTGCCGGAAGTTTCCATAAAAGAAGAGGGCGACGGCAGCATAAACGACCTTGTAACCGTGGAAATTAAAGACCCCGTCCGCTGTCCGCGATACATTGCCCGTGTGGTTAAAAACGTAAAAGTCGGCCCGTCACCCCAATGGCTGCGCCGCCGCCTTTCCACCGCCGGTATACGCCCGATTAACAACATTGTAGACATTACAAACTATGTAATGCTGGAATACGGCCAGCCCCTTCACGCCTTTGATATTTCCGCCGTGGCAGTAAAAGACGGCAAGCACGGTATAGTGGTCCGCACTGCCCAAAAAGGTGAAAAATTCACAACTTTGGACGGGGAAGAACGGGAACTTACGGAAACCACCCTGCTAATTGCCGACTACGAGAAACCAATTGGCATTGCCGGGGTTATGGGCGGCGAAAATTCAAAAATCCTTGACGATACCACTACTATTTTGTTCGAATCCGCAAACTTCGATTCTGCAAATATCCGCCATACATCCCGGGCCCTTGGAATGCGCACAGACGCTTCCGCCCGGTACGAAAAAGGCCAAGACCCAAATCAAGCCTTAACCAGCGTAAACCGCGCCATGGAACTTGTGGAACAGCTTTGCTGCGGCAGTGTTGTGCCCGGTATTGTGGATGCTTACCCTACCCCGCGCTTAGAGCGTACAATTGATTTTAAACCTTGCGCTATTGACGCGCTGCTTGGCATATCCACCGATGTTTTGGGCCCTGCTCAAATGTGCGAATATTTGGCGCGGGTTGGCATTAAAACAAGCGTGGCACCGGAAGGCACCCATATGGAAGCCGTAATCCCAACTTTCCGCGCGGATATCAGCGGCGAAGCAGACCTTGCGGAAGAAGTTGCCCGTTTCTATGGGCTGAATAACATCCCATCCAGCTACAAGCAAGTGCTAAGCGGACAATCCCTGGCAGGTAACATAGCGGGCAAAACCCCGCGCCGCCGCCGCCAAGACAATATTAAGCGCACCATGACTGCCCTTGGCTACAGCGAGACGTTAACCTATCCGTTCGAAAGTCCCAAAGTGTATGATAGACTGAATATCTCCGAAAGGCACCCCTTCCGCAACGCCGTATACCTTAAAAACCCGCTGGGCGAAGATTTTAGCTTAATGCGCACCCTGCCCTTTGGCGGCTTACTGGAAAGCCTTGCACGTAACCACAACAAAGGCAACGATAACGTCTCATTGTTTGAAATAGCTGACACATATGAAAAAGGCGAAGAAGGCTATGCAGAAAACCCGTACCTGGCCATGGTTTCTTATGGGGAAAATGTGGATTACTTGTCCCTTAAAGGCGATGTAGAAACTCTGCTGTCTACCGTTACCAACCGCCCTAGTGTATATGTGCCGTATACAGATTTTGACTTTATGCACCCGGGGCGTACAGCAATGATGTCTGTAAAAACCAGCCCCAACCCCCGTGACGAAGCTGCTTTCCTTGGCATACTTGGGGAACTGCACCCGGGTGTGGCAAAGAATTACGACATTGGCAAGCGTGTGTACGTTGTGTGGCTATGCATGGAATCTTTGCATAAAATTGCCGAGGCTTACAAGTTTAAGTTTGTTAGTCCGGCTGTATACCCGCCGCTTTTCCGTGACCTTGCCTTCAAAGTCAAAGAAAATGTTACCGCCGCAGAATTGGAAGCGGCCATTAAAGAAAAAGGCGGCCAGCTTCTGTCGGAAGTGGCACTGTTTGACGTATATCAAGGTGCGCAGGTAGGCGAAGGGTATAAATCTATGGCCTACTCGCTAAAATTCCGCGCAAATGACCGGACGCTAACCGTACCGGAAGTTCAAATAAGCCTGGACGCGATTGTGAATAATTTGCATAAGAAATTTGAGGCGGAAGTACGGAGTTAGAAATTTTGAAGGAGGCTGCCGGGACAGCCTCCATAATTACATAAAATAACAGGGGGAATTATCCGAGGTGAACATGGAAGTGAAACTAGACGCGTATGAAGGGCCGCTGGACCTTCTGCTAAGCTTAATCCGGCGGCACGAAATAGACATATACGATATACCCATATCGTCATTGACAAACCAGTACCTGGAAGAAATCGCTACTTTGCCCCGGGATATGGAGCGGCTTAGCGAATTTTTGGTAATGGCGGCCACATTACTGGAAATCAAGTCCCGGATGCTGCTGCCGCGGCCAAAAGTGGAGACGGACGGCGAGCCGGAAGACCCGCGGGAAGCCTTGGTGAAAAAACTGCTTGCCTATAAGCAGGCCCAAGCCCTTGTGGAAGAACTTCAAAAGCTTACGCCGGTTGGCGAGCGTGTAACCAATTTTGGCGATGTCGCGCTGTTGAAGCAGTTAAGCCGCGATGCAAGGTCGGAATTGCCGGAAAGTATGATTCCAATGCCACAAATGATGGAGTTGTTTGTGGAAATAATGTCCCGCAAAGAATTTCGGCGGGATACAGTACGGGCAGACTATGGTAAAATGCCCCGTGACCGGTTTACGGTAACCGCCAAGGTTGTGCATATCCGCCGTGTTTTATACAACCACGGCAAAGCCAGCCTGCGGGCACTGTTTTCCGGCTGTCAAAGTAAAAACGAAATGGTGGTAACCTTTCTTGCCCTGCTGGAAATGATACGCCGGGGCGAAATACGGGCAACCCAACCCGAAGCTTTTTCGGATGTAGAAATTTATTCAGAGGAGGAACTGTAATGCCGGGCCTGATAACAGAACGGGAAAAAATGCTTGAGGCCATGCTGTTTGCCAGCCCCGAAAGCGTGCCGTTGGAAAAACTTGCGGAAGCTTTGGAGTGCGACATTCCCCTAACCCGCAACTTGCTTAACCGCATGGCGGAAACCTATGCCAGGGACGCTTCCGGTATTCAGCTGCAGGAAGTTGACGGCGCGTACCGTTTGTGTACAAACCCGGCCTATTACCCGGCTGTGCAGCGGCTTTTACAAAGAAAAGGCCGTGCCGCCTTTTCGCAAGCGGTATTGGAAACATTGGCTATTATCGCATTTAAGCAGCCTGTAACAAAGGGCGTAATTGAAGGAATACGCGGAGTAAACTCGGATTATTCTGTAAATAAGCTGGTAGAATGCGGATTGGTAACGGAAATTGGGCGGCTGGATGCCCCGGGGCGGCCAATTTTATTTGGCACATCGGAAGATTTTCTGCTATACTATGGGATAAAAAGCGTAGATGAACTTTTGGAAAGTATGAGTCACATAAATTTAGAGGATGATGAAGTTAATGATAATGGAAGATTATAGCAGGATGCATCGCTATTACGACAAGGCAAGCGGACTGCTTGCAATAGGTATTTTTGCAGTAAGTTCACTGCTGTTTTATTTAACGGGACTGCTGTGGCGGCACCAATCCATACGGGTGTTTATACCGGCCAGCATATTTAGCATAGCAATTGTACTTATGGCAATGGCTTTCTGCAAAGAAGAAATACGTTCTGTTGGCATATCTTTGCGGGGTGTGTGGAAGTCTGCGCTTTTGGGTCTGACTACAGGCGCGGCATTCTTTTTTTCCATGCGGCTAATATTGCAGGCTTCTGTATTTGAAAGGGCCTACGGCGGCGCAGAAATATCCAGGTTTATGACCAATGACAGGTTTTTTCATGTGGCGGAGACACCTTTTTTAAGCTGGTTCCCCCAGGCATTTGTGTTTGTTTTGGTAACAGTTATTCACCAGGAAATTTTAATGCGTGGCTATGTACAAACCCGCCTTAACGGGCTTATAAAATCGGAACTTGCCACTACGGCAATTACGGGGTTTATGTTTGTAGTATTTTTTATGCCCCTTCACACTGTTATAATCGGCGAAAGTTTCAGCTGGGTGTTTGGGGCTTCTATTCCTATACAGATGATATGGATGTTCTGTCTCCATTGCTGGCTGCATTTTTTGTACAGGACTTATAATAATTTGGCAGGGCCTATAATCTTTCACATATTTTTCACATTCCATAGTAACGCCGCCCTTGCCCATTCTTTTTACATGGGTATTGGGTAAAAGCCGGGGTCATCCTTCGGCTTTTTTTAGCCGCTGTGTGGCAAAAAATAACGCAATAACCGCTATTGTTATCGCCAATAAAATATTAACTGTTAATTCACTTGGAAAAGTTCCCGTAACGGTTATCGCAATCGGGTGGCTTAGCAGGTTAAATGGCGAAAACGATCCGATGTGCGGTATTATTGTGCTTAAAATTAACGCGAAATATATGCCTGTGCTTATGCCCGCGCTAACTGCGGAACTTTTTGTAAGGGACGAGCCCAGAATTATTACAGACAGCATCATTAACACACCAATGCTAAAAACAAGTGACCCTGTTAATATATTGCCAATGTGCCCCGCTTCTTCAAACAGCAAAAATGTGTATACATAAGTTACCAGCGCAGACACCGCAGTAATTACGGTGGTTATGATAACAGCCATTGTAAACTTGGCAAGTATAAACGATCCAAACCCCAACCCTTTAGAAAACATAAGGCTTGCGGTACCGGTTCTTATTTCCCGCTGCACAGTTCCCATGTACATAAACAGTATAGCAATTACGCCTATTTGCCCTATTTGGCTGTAAAATTGCACGTAAGCTTCCTGCCAGGAAGGGTTTCCCATTGCTTCAATTAGCAATTGAGAGGTTTCGTCGTAGGAAGGCATGATAAAGGCGAAAAACTCGCCCATATACCGGGCAAGCAGCGCGCCCGTTATGGCAAAGAACAGGAAAACGCAGCCAAGTACCAATAGGCGTTTTGTGCGCAAATTTTCCGTTAGCTCTTTGCCCATAAATGTAATGTAATTAGACATCTATAATGTTCCTCCCGCGTTATTGCGTTTTTCATTTGAAATTTCCCTATAAAAAATATCTTCCAGGGATGGAGTGTGGGCACTAAAGCTTTCCACTGCAAGGTTGTTAACATGTATTATACCTGTAGCGGCACGGCTTAAGTTTTCCATTTGGCCGTCTGGGGCGTTTATTAGTAACTCTTGGGGCGCATCCAAGGTGTCTATGGCAAGGTTTGCTTCTTTTGCTTTGGCTTGGAAAAGCTTTGCGTCGCTTTCTTGATAAAAGCGGATTTTTGCCGTGTTTTGGGAGTGGCGGCGGCGCAGGTTTTCCATGTTGTCCTGTGCCACTATTTTACCTTTCTCTATGATGAGAATATAATCGCACACATTTTCCACGTCTGCTAAAATGTGTGTAGAAAATATAACTGTTGTGCCTTTTAAAGACTGGATTATTTCCGCAACGTCGCGGCGGCCCATTGGGTCCAGTGCAGACATTGGTTCGTCCATAAATATTACTTGCGGGCTGTTTATCATTGCCTGGGCAATGCCAAGCCGCTGTTTCATACCCCGGGAATACCCGGCTATTTTTGTGCGGGTTTTGTCCAGCCCCACAAGCTGTAACAGTGATTTAATCCGCTGCTTTGCCTCCCCGGTTGGTATTTTGCAAATTTTTGCGCACAGGGCAAGAAATTCTTCCCCATTCATATAGCTATAAAAATTTGGCACATCCGGCAGATAGCCGAACACGGCAGCGTTTTGTCGGCCAAAGTGTTGTTCACTGCCCATCATTTGTATTTTGCCCGCTGTGGGACGTATAAGCCCAACCAGCATTTTTATTGTTGTGGTTTTGCCCGCGCCGTTTTTACCCAAGAAACCGCAGCAGCAGCCCTGAGGCACCTGAATATCTACATTTTTTACGGCAGTAGTAGTTTTGTATTTTTTGGTTAAACCTTGAGTTTGTACGGCGTTTGTCATTGTAGTCGGTTCTCCCTTTGTTCATTTTGTTCTTCCAACTCTGCGGCTTTTTGGTCAAGCATGTTGCTGCCAATCGCAAAGTACACAATTGGCCCGATTATATTAATACATACAATTACCAGCCCCCATATTAATTTATCCATGGCATGTACTTCTTTTTTTACCAGGCTTACAAGGGCGGTTATTAGCAATACCAGCTGGATTATGGCAATTGGAATTACAATCATTAGTACAAGACGTACTATGCCGCCGTCTAAGTCTGACGGGTGGTTTATGCCGAAATTGATGGTGTTCAAGAATAATTGATTCATAGCTTCCTCCTATTTAAAGCGGCTTCGCCGCATATATTTATGGCGCACGCCAGCTTATTAGCGTACGGCTGTTCCTAACCCGTTCATACACCAGTGTCATCCGTATACGCCCGGGCTCAAAGCCATGGTAATGCAGGTTTACTGTGCCAAAAAATTCAAAAGAAATATCAACTTCGTGCCGCATACCGCCCTGCTCTAACAGTAAAAACAGACCGCCTTCATCGCTTGTACTTTCTACATGGAAATGACGCATTTGCTCTTCGGTTAGGGAAAATGTGCGGCGTGATGTACCGTTGCCCCTGCGGACATTTTCTGTCCATTGGTTGTTTCTGATGTTGACAGATCTGCCCATCCACGTACCTCGGTTCACAGAAACAGCGGAGAAGCTTCTTTCCCCCATTTCGTAAAAACGTGCAAGACTTACGGTACCAACAACAAACAGCGGAATTGACACAACAAATAATATGGCACTTGTGATAAGTGCTTTTTTGTACGTACCCGGCGCAGGCACGTCTTTTTTTGCGCGCCCAACAAGAAAGTACACGATTAGCCCTATCAAATTTGGTATAAACAGTACTGCCAATACCCATACAATTGGGTCTTGTTCACTTTTGACTTGGGCATCTTTGTACACCCACATACCCAAAAGTGTTATTGTTAAAGCCAGCGAACCTAAAAATACAATTAAACCTACGATAAATAATGTCATACGAAGCTTTCCTCCCCATGTGAAGTTCGTTTGTTTAGTGATGCGATAATAATTATCGCGCCGCCAACCGCCGCGGTAAAGTAGTAGACCAGCCCCGCAAAAATAACTGCCGCCGTGCCAAAGAACATATTAATTGCAAACAGCAAAAATATTGCGGTAAAAATCACGCATGGGGCAAGCAGCCACAGCCAAAAAGGTTTTTCAGTTGACTCGATTTTCGAGTCAGTTGGTTTTGCCGCAGCGCAAAGCTTTGTCCGTAAAGCTTCCTTTGTGGCAGCAGGCACATTTTCCCGTTTTGTAAAGTATGAACTTAGCGCGTCGTCAAATTTTAAGTTCTTCATAAGGTTATGCCCTCCTTTTCCAGTGCTTTTCTCATTAGTTCCCGTGCTTTGTGCAACCGGCTTTTTACCGTACCGGTGGGGATGCCGCATATTGCCACTATGGTGTCCATGGGACAGTCGTCAAAATAGTGGAGGATTAGCGGTATGCGTAACTTGTCCTTTAATTGGGAAATTGCCTTGTGAATTGCCGTTTGCGCAAGTGCCTGCTGAGCGGCGTCTGCGGTAGGGTTACTGCCCGCACTGCCTGTGCTGGAAGTGTTAGTCCATTCCTCTAACCGGGTTTCCGGGGCTATTGTTTGCCGCCTAAATGCTTTACGGCGGGTGTTTTTCCACTTTCCAGCAGCTATGGCGAAAAGAAATGACTTTGGGTTTTGCGCAGCATCTATGCGCTCTGCCATTTCAAAGGCCGCAAGGGCCGTTTCCTGATATAAGTCCGATGCGGCGTGGTGGTCCATGGCCAGGTGCTTGCAAAATGTGAACACATCCTGCTCGTACGCTTCAAGAAATTGTTCAAATTCCGCAACTGTCATGGCTTCCTCCCTGCATCACTTTTGGTCTTCACCCTATATCGTCGTAAGTTTGTACTTGGTTCAAAAAATTTTTCGTTTCTTTTAAAACATCTTTCCAAGTTGCGATATGAAGCATATGGTTGCCGTTTAATGTTATGGATTTCGCGTTTCTCCCAAGGCGGGCCATATGTTTTCCGTCCACATCCACCAGCTTACCGTATGGAAAAATGGCCGTAAAATCATTTTTGGAAAGAATTTTATTTGCAATTGCGCTGATGATACATAAAGCCGTAATAACTCCGGCTACTATTAAGAAAATTATCATATTCATCGCTCCTTATTTTTTTGGCGGGGTTATAATTGTGCATATACTGCGCAGTTTGCGTTCCGGTGTTGGTTCGTTTTGTGTCAATGGCAGTACGATTTCCGAAATTTTCATCATTGCTTCGATTAATTCTTCCTGTGTAGCGTACACAGGGGCCGTACTAAACCCGGTAAGGTCTTCGGCAATGTGAATACCCTCCGATTCCGAATAAGTTTTAAACTCACCGGCGATACTCATAATGTACTGCATAAATAATTGAAAGTATCCTTTGCCATCGTTTTCCGCAACTATCCGCTCTATGTCTGCGCCCAAATCCACATTTATGGAATAGGATTTTTCCACCGCCCCCCGGATATGTTTTTCCGCAGCTACTTTTATCATGCCTTCATCCAGCATTGTTTTAAGGTGGCGGTAAAGGGTTGGCTGCGCAATATCCGGAAATTTTTCTAAGAGTTTTTTTGCCGTCATACCCTCATTCGTGTGAATTTCGAAAAATATCCTTGAGCGTACAGGGTTGGTAAAATGGTCTACTATTTTAGTGCTCATTGTTTTCACCTCTCTATTATTATCATTTATGATAATGTTATCATATTCAATAACAATTGTCAACAGGAAGAGTTCATAAAAAATTTACCCCCTGATATCAGGGGGTAGATACTCCTTACTTTTTACCAATACCTGCGCCAACGGCGTGGGAAGTGACGGTACATACGATGGAAAAGTGGTGGAAAGCGATTGAACTCAAACTCCTCTTTTCGCTCTGCCCGTTCAAACGGACGGCCTGTAAATCTGCCATCTTCAAAACCTCTACTCATAATTATCCTCCTCATAAAACAACCATGTAGTACATTTAATGCACTATAGGGGCTTGTTTACATTCTGGTACATACTATGCGGTATATGTATAAAAGGTGAGAGCTTACGTTTCCTTCTCGATTTTTGTTGTAATGTATGATACGCGTATGATATATTCTTAGGAAAATATCCGAAAGTTTATTAAGGGGGCCATTATCCATGGCAAAAGAAAAACGAGTCGAAAGCATAACAGATATGAACCAAGATTTCGCCCAGTGGTATACGGACGTGGTGCGCAAGGCAGAACTTGCGGAATACTCCGAAACCGGGGGATGTATCATATTTAAGCCCTATGGCTATGCCATTTGGGAATTAATTCAGCAGCATTTAGACGGCCAGCTAAAAGCCACCGGCCACGAAAACGTGTACATGCCGCTGCTTATACCGGAAAAATTGCTGCAAATGGAAAAAGACCACATAGAAGGCTTTGCGCCGGAAGTGGCCTGGGTAACACATGGCGGCTCGGAAAAATTAACGGAACGCTTCTGTATCCGCCCCACTTCCGAAACGCTGTTTTGCTCCCACTATTCTAACGTAATACAGTCTTGGCGGGACTTGCCCAAGCTGTACAACCAGTGGTGCAACGTAATGCGCTGGGAAAAAACTACCCGCCCATTCCTGCGCACACGGGAATTTTTGTGGCAGGAAGGCCACACCGCCCACGCCAACGCAGAGGAATCCCTTGCGGAAGCATTGCAAATTTTAGACATTTACTGCAACATGGTAGAGAAGCAACTGGCCATCCCTGTAATTAAGGGGCAGAAAACCGAGCGGGAGAAATTCGCCGGGGCCCTTGCCACCTACACATTTGAAACCATGATGCACGACGGCAAAGCTCTTCAAAGCGGCACAACTCACGATTTTGGTGACAAGTTTGCCAGGGCCTTTGACATAAAGTATCTGGACAAAGAAAATAAACTACAATATGCCCACCAGTCTTCCTGGGGGGTGTCCACCCGCCTAATTGGCGCGATAATAATGGTACACGGCGATAACAACGGGCTTGTGCTTCCGCCGGGTATCGCCCCAACCCAGGTTATGGTTATCCCCGTGGCGTCTCATAAGCCCGGTGTAGTGGAAAAAGCCAACGAACTGCGTACACGCCTGGCAAAAGTTGCCCGCACGAAAATAGATTTGTCTGATAAATCCCCCGGATGGAAATTTGCCGAGCATGAAATGAAGGGCGTACCTATTCGCCTGGAAATTGGCCCAAAAGACATGGAAGCCGGGCAGTGTGTAATCGCCCGCCGTGATACAGGCGAAAAAATTACCGTTTCGTTAGAAGGCGACGCGTTGGAAAAAGCCGTTGCGGAAGCCCTGCAAGCCATAGGCGATAATCTGTACGCAAAAGCCGCACTGCGCGTAAAAGAAAAAACTTTTACAGCCCAAAACATGAACCAGCTAAAAACCACCTTGGACACAACCCCCGGCTTTGTAAAAGCCATGTGGTGCGGCGCGGACGAATGCGAAGTAAAGGTAAAAGAGCAGGCGACTGCCACCAGCCGCTGCATACCGTTTGAACAGGAAAAAGTAGGCGAAACCTGTTTCGTATGCGGGAAACCTGCGGATACTATGGTTGTGTGGGGCAGAGCGTATTAGGAGGTGCCAACTATGCCGCTTATAAGCTACCTGGAATATTCTAACCGGGACATGAAATACGCCCGGGATATATTTTCCCTTGGGGATTACGACCCATGCGGGCGTTTCTGCCAGCAAAGCGTAGAGAAACGACTGAAATATTATATCGAGCAACACGGAATACCAAACGATAAGCGGTTGCTGCATCTTCATTCTCTAACAAACCTGTACCAGAGAGTTTGCGAACTTGCGGGCTGTCAGGTTGACAAGAAAACAAAAGATGACTTACACAAGCTGACAGACGACTATTTTAATACAAATTACCCTTCCAAAAATGATATTGAACTTACGGAAGAAATGGCGATTGAGGCCATGGAAATAGCAGAAACAGTAAATAGCTGGCTAGATTCGCTTCTGGCCCTGCGTGAATCGGAGGAAATAGACATATGAACCCAAACACACAAAACCGCCCCGGCCGCCCAACTCCAAAATTCCCAAAGCGGGCAGTTGTTACAAACGGCATGCCGTACGGCGATAAACCCATGCATTTTGGCCACATAGGCGGCAACTTTATACAAGGGGACATATATGCCCGCTTCCTGCGGGACCGTATCGGCAAAGACAACGTAATACATGTAAGCGGCGCGGACTGTTACGGTGCCGGTGCCGAAATAAAATATCAAGACGCAAAATATAACGGATTTACGGGCACCATCGAAGATTTTATTACGGGCCATTACAATTTTCAAAAAGAAGTGCTGAATGCCTACAACATAGACCTAAACCTATACGCCGCGTCCGCTCTTGAGCCTGCAAGCAGCCGCCATGCAGAAATGTCAAGGGAGTTATTCAACATATGGTACGAGCAAGGCTACCTTAGGCTGGAGAAAATCGAGCTGTTCTATGACGAGGAAAACGAAACTTTTCTAAACGGCCGTCAAGTAGTAGGTCAATGCCCAATTGTGGGCTGTCAGTCGGAAAAAGGTTATGCAGACGAATGCGCTTTGGGGCATCAGTATGACCCCAAGGAACTGATAAACCCAAAATCCGTAGTCACTGGCAAAACCCCCACCCTTCGCCCCAACAAAAACTGGTACTTCGACCTGGAACGGTTTGCGGATGACCTTAAAATGCGGCAAGTTCTTTTGAAAGAAGGCGGCATAAGCCGTAAATTTTTGCTGTCCTACATCGAAGATTTCCTAAAGGACCCGGCAATTTTAATAAGCAAAGTAGAGGATTTGGACAACCTATACGCCGCTTGCGCAAAAATGCCCGCCCACAAAGCAGAGATAAACGAAGAAAAGAAAACCGGCACACTAACCTTCAAGGTGCTAAAAGACCGGGAAGAAGCCTGCGAAATTTTGCGCAGTCACGGTATCCGTTTCCGCACCGGTACAACACTAACCCCCTTCCGCCTTACCGGAAATGTGGATTGGGGCATCCCCGTGCCGGAAAAAGACGGCGTAAATGACCAGACATTTTGGGTATGGCCGGAATCCTTGTGGGCCCCAATGTCCTTTGTTAA
>WQTQ01000236.1 GCA_009786175.1 Bacillota bacterium
TTCTTCAAATTGCACTGCTCTTTCTTTATCACCAAGCAACAGAGCCATTGCCGATATGGCTTTGGCATCCGCATACATATAGCTGTTAATATTCGGACGCTGGCCTGTCCCGCCTATGGACAGCTCCATGCCTTCCCGATCGTCAACCTGCCAAAACAAGCCATTATCATCGCTTCGTTCCAGCTCCCAGGCTTCGTAATTGCTAATAAAATCGGAAAAGTGCCGTTTTATGGGGGCAATGTCCCCTGTGACTAAGTAGCGTTTATATGCTGCATCAGCCAACCAACAGCTGTAACTGCGTAAGCTTCCCCTTTCAAACCAAAAGCGAAGGTATTCATCCAAATACTTAGTTTCCTTTATCCAGCGTCCTTCGTAAAAATGATGCCCGGCGGCGCAGTTAATTGTATTATGTTTTCCCGCCCAAGCCACGTCGGGCATAAACTCTGTAATTACGTAACCGTCCGGTGACTTGCGGATATGCTTTCGATACGACCACCAACGAAAATAATAGGCCCGCTCTATAACCTTGTCGGGCAAATCAACCATTGGTATGTTCTTGCTCATCCATTCCAATACCCGGTCATTATTTATCAGGCAGATGTTTTGATCTCTGTCGTTTTTATTGAAAATTGCTACATATCCTGCCATACGGTTGTACATTTCATTAAAATCCAAGGTCAGAACCCTCCAGTGTTGCCAGCCCAATATATTCCGGTGCATGATGACGTCCATTGTAATATAAATACCATTTGTCTGCGCCCCGGTCATATAGTACGCCGGGTTTGTAGCAGGCATGGCCATCCCATTCGCCTTTTGAAGGCGAAATAATTGGATTATGACGGCTTCGTTTCCAACGGGTGATACCGTCCGGAGATTTTGCCACGCATATCCGGGCCGTATCAATATCTTCGTAGCCGATATAAAACATCAAGTATCCGTCGTCTACCGGTACCACTTGGCAGGCACCCAGCCGCTCCTGCTCGAAAGGATTACTTTGATCGTGTACAAAAATGGGATTTGCCGGATGTTTCCGCCAATTAACACCGTCCGGGCTGGTGGCGTAGCCAATGGCGTTTGGCTCGTAAGTTTCGCCGCCGGAATACCACATCCTAAATTGCTGCTGCCGGTCATCCCACAGCACAAAAGGGTTCATTACAGAGCGGTTTTCCCAATACCGTTCGGGAATCATAACCGGTTCGCCAACCCCCTGCCGCTGAAAATGATAACCGTCCCGGCTGGTGGCATAACCAATGCAGCTATGCCCCCTGGCCTGGCCTGTATACCACATATGATAAATATTTCCGACTTTTACAACACAATTACGGTTCAAATCATCTTCCCACGCCGTTTCTTGCCGGGGTTCTAAAATAATTTTTGGCTCACTCCATTTAATGCCGTCCTGGCTTAAAGATACAGCCAAAGATTTTTTTGGCCGCCACGAAAAATACATGCGCAAGCCATCTTCATCCGGCAACATAAATACGTCAAAGCAGGTGCCCAATGCTTCGTTCCCCAAGATTGGGTTCCCCTCATATTTTTTCCATCCTCCACCTGTTGGCAGATAATTGTGTTGTGCCATTTGTTTTCCTCCTTGTGTCGTACCCCCTGATATCAGGGGGTACCTTGGATTTATTTTAATTTTATCACACGCAAATTAACCGGTCCATTATGCCACAGGCTTACGGTTGTGCGCCCTTCGCTATTACGAACAAACAACTCCGCGGCTCCTTCTGCGTGTATGGCGGGAGTACCTGCAAAAGACAGTACCGTTTCCCTATTCTGCCCCAAAAATGGGCAATCGTCTCTGATGTAACTCTCTATATACACGCTGCGGGAAAAGTTCCGGTTATCATAAACAGCAGCATTGGCATCACTTCTAAAATTATTAAGGTGAATAGTCATGCCGTCATCTGTTTCCGTAAGCAGCATATAGCTATGGGGTTGGAAAATTCCGCTCATGGTAAAACCGGCAACGGTTACATTGTGAAAACTCTGCACAACGTCGGCGTTTTCTTCCGTATGGGAAAATAACCAGCGTTTGCCCACTTGTACGATACACATATCAGTGTCATGGGGGTTGGGGTAGTGCGCGTCAAAGAAAGCACGCCGGTCTTGGCATTGGCTGTCCAGCAATGTGTTAAATACGGCGGCGGCTTGATTGCGGGCAAAAGCCGGAACTACCGGCACCACATAATACCGCCCTGTGGATTGCAAAATACTTCCGCTGGAATTGTCTTTTTTCACTTTATCCAGTGCGCGGCCAGGGCAATACAGGTCTAAAAAAGGCTGGTCTGCAGGCAGGCAAAAGAGTTCGCTTTCCCAGTCATCGGCCACGTAAGCGGCTTTGATTTTTTCCAAAACCTCCGCTTTGCCGGGCAGCCATTGTTCGTTTACCGCCATTGCCTGCAAAGGATACAATACCCGGTCAAACAAAGGGGTACGGGTTTTGCCGGAAGCAATCATCCTGTCTGCGCACTCAAAGCTGATTATACTTGCGCCTTGCAACATAGCGGCAACTAATATTTGACCCATAAGGGCTTCGGGGCAGCCAAATTCCAAAATGGATACGATCATACCCTCAATGGAAGGCCCCAAACGTTGGAATAAGGGGTGGTAGTAGTCGCTTCGGCTATCCCCTTCCTGATACAAGCGGTTATACCCTTGCTCGTACCACCAAAAATCTTCTACGTTAATGCCCCATGCGCTGGAATAGCCGCATAGCCAATACCCCATGGCCATGCTGCGGGTTAAGTGGTATTGACCCCATCCGTTCACTTTATCTACAAAAATAAAAGTCTGAGGGTTTTCTTGCAGGAAGGCGATAAATTCTTTGTCATCACCTGCCCGGGCAAAAACATGCTTGCGGTCCGGATAACCCATGTCTTCCCAAATAAGATATACACCGTATTTGCTGCACACCCGAGCCATTTCCAAAATACGGTGCTTTTGCTCTTCGTTTAAAGCAAAACAGGACATTTCTACTACCGAAACGGCCACAATATTTTCATATGCGGCCAAAACTTCATCTAATCGATCGGGTGTAACGGCCCAATCCCTTTGGTAGCTGTTCCAATTTTCTGTTTGCATTACTACAGGTAAGTTTTTTTGCAAATATGCGTCCAGGTGTTTTTCATAACCTTTGTGCAATGCGTCCACACACAATGCGGCAAAAGGTAGCAAATCAGCCGGAATAATATCCGGGTCGTTGTACTTAAAGTGCAATAAGGGCTTTTCAGGGCTTATTTCCCTGCGTGGCTTAAACATAAGAATCATTCCTCATTTTATTTCGATATAAAGCGCGCTTGCGCGCACGTTTCGTAAAGAGCAATTTCCAAGAGCACAAAAAGGGGCTGTTTCGTCAGCCCCTTCATAATTTATACAGATTACGGCCTAAACACTTCGTCCAGTCTTTCTTGGAACTCTGGGCGGAATGTTTCAATTGCTTGCATAAGTGTAAACTCGCGGTTAAACATGTTCTCTATAATACGGCCAACTACTCCGCCATAACCATAGACATTTATGCCTAAATCCCTGGCTATTGTAGCAGAAGCATGGAACACGCGATAAATGTCATCATCTGTAGGGAATGTTGCGCGTCCGGAACTAATTGCGCCCGCAACCAGCAAGTCAACTTCGTTACCCGGCCATGCGTGTATTTCTTCAACTACCTTAAGAAGGTCTGCAGGGGCCCATGAAGAACCGGTAACAAATGTATGTCCTTGTGCCCATCCATCCATAGATGTGTTGCCCAAAATGCTGGAAGGCCCGTTTGGAAATGGCACTACAGCCCATTCATATGGTAACCCGTCGCCCAATGCCCAAGCCCAAACTATAAATAATGCAGAGTTGCCATCTCTATGTCTGTAGAAGTTTCCTCCCCAGCCGATATCCGGCATAGCCGAGCCACAATTCTCCCAAAGTCCTTCGGCAAATATTCTTTCCAGAAACTCTAGTGTTTCAATAGTATTTGGATGGTCTATACCATAATTAAAATCGCTTGTCATTAGAATGCCGTCGTTTGCAGCCATTAGATTTCTTGTAATGTAAACAATGGGGCCGGATAGACCAAATTGGTCTATGGTGCCGTCGCCGGTTGTGTCACGTGTGGTCATTCGCATTACTTCAAGCATAGTGTCCCAATTCCAACGGCCTTCATTAAACAGGTCAACAGGATTGGGGGCACCTGTGGCGTGAATCATGTCTAAATTAACGCCCAAAACCGGCACATGAAGGCTGGGCTGGTTGTAAATAAATGACCAGTAATGGCCAAAACCCGGGTTTTGTATACGGGTGTAGATTTGCGGACCCAATAGGTCCGAGTTTGGCAAATTAATTGTATCAAGCGGAACAAGCAATTCCCCCGTTACTGCAGACAGCTGCATTGTTCCGGATAGTGTTGCAACATCCATAATTGGGGCCCCGGCTAAAACAGATGCCGTAATATTTGGAATCATATACCCATGGGGTGTTACAGCATCTACAAAAACAATGTTAAACTCACGCTCTACACGGCGGGCGTTGTCAAACAGCTTACGGTCAACAAGATAGTTCCCGGATGTTGCAGGGTCCGGCTCGTCCCATGGCCATGTTTGCCATATTCCTCCATCCCACCAAGCACCAAAGCGGAATTCTTTGCCGCCAAAGTCTACGGGCTGATGTACACCAAAAATGTGGGCAGTTTCTTCCGCTTCATTGTCTAGTGCTACTGGGGTGTCGGCTGCACCGTTCGCAGCAGGAGGTGTTACGGTTGGTGTTCCTTCATTTGCCTCATTGCCGTTACCATTGCGACCGCAAGCTGCAAATAGTAAAAGTGCCAGTGTCATAATAATGATAACTTTTGCTAATGTGTTAATGTTTTTTTTCATTTTTTTCATCCTCCTCGGATATTTTTATATGCATAAGCATTAAACTAACAAGATTACAATGCCCGGCTCAGACTTATCATCTGCCAAGCTGCCGGAAATTTTACGGATTAAACTGCCGCAGATTGTTAAGCGGGTATCATCTACCGTTACATCCTTTGTTATGTCAACAGCTGTGTCGCAGGCCAGGTCTTGAGCATATATTTTTTTGCCATTTACTGTTTTGTCAAACCCAAGTGTTAACTGACCGTAGTACCCAAAAATACCAATCGGGCAGTCTGCCGGGCACTCTTCAAGAAGAATATTACATAAAGGTGTTTCCACACGCCGTTCCGCAAATATTCTTGGTAAAGTTACTATTGATACTGCGCCTGTTGGGTTGCGGGCTGCTGCCATAAAGGGGGCCTTTTCTTTAAACCCGGTTGCAATTGGCAAGGAGATACCTCTGGATACTGCCAGTGGGCTACCCTGTTTTACTTCTTTACTGTGTACTTCCGCCGCCCATGTTTCACCATGTTCAAAAAACCAACTGTCATACACAATTTCGTCACTTACATAGGTTTTTGCCTTCTCTGCGCCAAATGCAGGCGCAATGCGCTGCCATTTTACTGCACGTATCGGCTCGTTCATTTTATTACTTGGGTTTTCTCTATCCATGCTGGCACGCATAATGCCAAGCGTGCAGCCCAATGCCGCCCCCAAGTAAACCTGGTCTTCGCAATTTATTAACCCAAGGGCATCATCGGCAACCGTAGAGGTTAGCAGATGTGCCACACGGTCCATAGTAACCATAGGGCCAAACGGGTTAATAACATCATAAGAGCGGAAAACATCGCTGAAGTAAAATATTTCCTTACATAAGGACGCCTGCGGCTCCCATGTTGAAATACGTCCTTTGCCTTTATTGTAAGGATTCATACATACACAGTGTTCAATCAGCAGTTCTGGGTATAATTCCTTGCCTATTTTTGTAAGCATTTCTCTAAAGGCTGGGTCGGTTGCGTATACACCCCAGTCTACCTTCCAATAAGGAATACCGGCCTCGCGGGACCAAATCACCCGTTCTCTCCAATATACCTCTGCTTCTTCCAAGGGAAGTTTTTTATCGTCATGTTCCCCCCGGGCTTGAGAAGCTACCCAAAGGCCAATACCCCGCCAGCCAAGTTCCTTTACTTTCTCATTAATTTTACGCAGCCTTTCAGCGGGGTTGCCTGCGAAGGAAGGAAATCTGTCTTCATTTAGCAAAAGTGAGCCAAACTCATGCCTTTGAATAGATGGGTTTAACCCATATGGCACATCCCACCCATCGTCCAGGACAAGAAACAAGTCCCCTCTAATTTCTTTGTGCTGCAAAGCAATGCCATTTTTTCCAAAAAGAGAATTCTCATTTAAGCTTTCTCTGGCATAGGATGCCCCTTGGTCGCCTACATGGGCAAGAGGGTCTGTATTGCCAACATTTTTGTTATAGGTATGCTGTGCATCCCATGTGCAAAAATAATTTGGTGTTGTACCATATTTGGGCGGAATTAAGTTCATGCAGAATCGCTCCAACCAGTCTTTGTTTTTTATCAGATTATCACATATACAATGTGTAGTAGATGGACAAATGTATCTAATTTATGGACAAAATTTAATAAAGTCAGTATACTTATCACAAAGGAGGAGTGTGTATGAAGCAAATTGGTGTACACAACAGCAATGAATATAAATTTTTCCACGTACATTCTTCCGAGAGGTTAAACGGGTTGGATTTAGTTCAACTTGGCTACCATCAAACACCACCCTCATACGAGATAATGCCAATAGTCAGGGATCATTTTATTATTCACTTTATCGTACAGGGTTCCGGGCAAATACACATTCGTGGCAGAGATGAGGTCTTTTCGGCAAAAGCCGGTGATTGCTTTATTATCCGCCCGTATGAAATTACCAGCTATGTAAGTGATACAAAAACCCCATGGGAATATTACTGGCTGGGGTTTGCAGGTTTTGATGCCGGGCAAATTATTTCAAAAACCGGGTTTTCCGACGGGTCTGTTGTTATACAAACAAAATACACAGACAAAATAATGGAGACTTTTGACCTGATAGATGACGACTACTTTGTCGATTGTACCGATGAGAATATAAATACCATGCTCCACCAATCTATTATGTACCGTTTGCTGCATTACCTTTTAAAAGATAATGAGAATAGTAAGCAGCCAAGTAAATTGGCAAGCTACAACAAACGTGATCATGTTCGACATGTAATTTCTATGATCGAAATGTCTTACAGCAACCATCTTTTGGTAGAAGAATTGGCGAATATGCTTTCGGTAAACCGCAATTACCTAAGTAAAATTTTTAAAGAAGAGATTGGTATCTCAATAAAGCAGTTTTTACTCCAATACCGAATGAATGTAGCGGCTGCCAAAATCAGACGTTCGGAACAAAGCATAAAGGAAATTGCTTTAGAGGTTGGCTTTGAAGACCCGTTATATTTCTCCCGTTATTTTAAGAAGCAATTTGGCTGCAGTCCGTCAAAATATCGGCTATCGGAAGGTGTATGATTGTATGAGTTTTCAAATTAGAAAAGCACTGTTGGAAGACGCACACGAATTAGCAGCCTGCCATATTTCCGCATGGCAGGCTGCATACAAAGGAATTGTACCCGACGAACACTTGCGCAACATGGCCACAAACTTAACAAAGCGGGCAGAATTGTTTAAAGAACGTATTCATGAAAAAAATTGCTATTATTTTTTGCCAACCTATGACGGCAAGATAATAGGCATGTTGGTGCTTTGGAACAGCCGTGACGAAGACAAGCCCGGCACCGGGGAAATTGGCGGCTTTTATTTGCTTGAAGATTTTTGGGGCAAGGGCTACGGCCGCAAAATGATGGATTTTGCCCAAAAACAGCTTAACGACATGGGCTGCACGGAAATTTTCCTATGGGTGCTTGAAGAAAATACCCGGGCGCGGCAGTTTTACGAAAAATGCGGCTTTACCGTTGACGGTGCGCAAAAGGAAATAATCATTGGCGGTAAGGCCTTAAGTGAAATTAGAATGGTGTTTACATAAGCCCTGTAAACCCGTTTTGCCGCAAGGCTTCGTACAATACAATTCCTACGGAAACAGAAAGGTTAAGGGACCGCTCTTCGTCTGCCATCGGTATTTTTATTATGCGGTTACTGTATTTGTCCATTATGCTTTTGGGGATGCCCGTGGTTTCGCTGCCAAACATAATGTAATCGCCGGGGCTGAAATTTACATCTGTGTAAAACTGCCCGTCACCGGACTCTGCCAGGTATAAATTAGCTTGCGGGTTCTTGTCCAAAAAGTCCTTAAAGTTCATATACTCGCGTACAGAAATTTTATGCCAGTAATCTAGCCCGGAACGCTTAAGGCTTCTTTCGTCCAGGAAAAACCCCAACGGGTGAACCAAATGCAACGCAGAATTTGTCATTAGACAAGTACGGCCAATAGCCCCAGTGTTGTGGGGGATTTCCGGCTGGTGAAGAACAATATTAAACATTGGCCGCCGTTAAACAGGCATTTAAAAACGCTTTTATAAGTGGGCTGGGCTTAGTTATACGGGATTTAAACTCTGGCCTAAACTGTACGCCAACAAACCACGGGTGTACATCTGTAGGCAGCTCTATCCCTTCCACGTGTTTTTCGTCGTGGGAAATGGCGGCCTCTATCATGCCATGTTTTATAAAATCATTGCGATACATATTGTTTAACTTGCACAAATGGCGGAAACGTTCGTACACCTGATTTTCGCCATAGGCGGCTTCCAGTAAAGAATTTTCGGCCAATTTGCAGTGTTGGGCACCAAGGCGCATTTTTGGCTTTTCCCCGGTAACATTGCCTTCTTGCCTGTCGATATATTCAAAAATCGGCATAACAACATCCGGGTTTTCTTCCGCAGATGCAGCATCAGCAAGACCCATTACATCCCGCGCATATTCTATCATTGCGCACTGCATCCCCAGTCCAATACCAAGGAATGGGATTTTTTGTTCGCGGGCATACCGCGCGGCGGATATTAATCCGTCAACACCGTTTTGTCCGTAACCGTCTGGCATAAGTATTCCGCTTACACCGGAAAGCAGAGTCGCCGCATTGCTGTAATCAAGTTCACGGGAGTTAATCCATTTAATATTTACGTTTACATTTAGGCCTATGCCCGCATGTTTAATCGCCTCCACAACACTAAGATAGGCATCACGCAATTCCGTATATTTTCCAACAAGGCAAATAGAAATGTCTTTTGAAATCTGCTTTTCGTGGTTAACAAGGTTTCTCCACTCTATCAAATCCGGGGCAGGGTTATCCAAAGACAGCTGCTTACAAACAATATCCGCAAAATTTTCGTCTTCAAGCAAAAGCGGAATTTCGTATAAAGAGTTCACATCGCGGTTTTCGATAATACAGCTTTGGTCTACATTGCAAAACATCGCAAGTTTTGTGCGCATGTCGTCCGGCATTGGGTGGTCTGTACGGCAAACAATGGCATCAGGCTTTATGCCAAGAGACATCAAATCTTTTACTGCGTTCTGTGCCGGTTTGGTTTTCATTTCGTCGGCAAAGCTAAGATACGGCACAAGCACTAAGTGAATGTACATAACATTTTCTGTACCCTTATCCTGGGAAATTTGGCGAATAGCCTCAATAAACGGTAAACTCTCTATGTCACCAACAGTACCGCCAATTTCTGAAATTATAATGTCGGATTGAGCATCTTTGCTGGCAAGGCATATGCGCTCTTTAATGGCATCGGTTATATGGGGGATAATTTGCACAGTCGCGCCTTTGTACGCACCCTTACGCTCTTTATTTAAAACTTCCCAATAAATTTTGCCGGCAGATACACTGTTGTTTACACCCAAATTTTCGTCTATGAAACGCTCGTAGTGGCCAAGGTCTAAATCGACTTCCGCGCCGTCTTCCGTTACGTATACCTCTCCGTGCTGGTACGGACTAAGAAGCCCCGGCTGCATATTAATGTACGGGTCAAACTTTTGAATGGTGACTTTGTACCCGCGGGCTTTAAGCAGCCGCCCCAATGACGCAACCGTTATACCCTTTCCAAGGCCGGAACATACTCCGCCGGTAACGAAAATGTACTTTGTACCTTGCTTGTTCATGCCAAAAACCCTTTCGAAATTTTATTTTTTGTCTACTTTATTTGCTCATACATTTCAATTGTCCCTATATCGTAACAGTCACCGTTCATGGTGTATGCGTAAATATCGCGGATTTTATACAGCCACCCGGGGAAATAGCCG
Source organism: Bacillota bacterium (assembly GCA_009786175.1). Next base: position 10,142 of record WQTQ01000236.1, read on the forward strand.
GGCGAATCCGGGTTGTTTCCTTCTTCTAAGTACCGTCTAAACAGCGGAATTGTGTCTTTGCGATAGAAATACGATGCAAATATTCCAATGTTAGACTCGGGTTTATCAGGTTTTTCTACAAGGTGAAGCACCTTGCCGTTCTCGTCCAGCTTTGCTACTGCAAAAGCCTTAAGCTGTTCTATGTCATCAAGCTCTTTTCCCGCTACGGTATCGCAGCCCGTCTTACGGAAAACTTCGTACTGCTCTGTTAAATCGTAAGTAAAATAATTGTCTCCCGCAACTACAAAAAGTTCGTCATCAATATTTTTCTCAGTTATTGCAAAAAAAATATCGCCAATTGCACCGCGCTTATTTTCGTTAGAGGTTGTACCGTCGTCTAGCACCTCTATGGGGATAGACGTTGACGAAGTTGTTGCCCACTTTGAAAAATGCGGAAAAAATTTACTGTTGGTTACGGCGTAAATTGTGTCCACTTGGGGCAGTTTGTTAATTTGCTCTACAATGTAGTCGATTACCGGCTTGCCTTTGATGGGCAATAAAGCCTTTGGCATATTTTCCGTTAACGGATACATGCGTGTGGCATACCCGGCTAATAAAATTATGGCTTTCATTGTCGCATCGCCTCCAGTACGCTATGGTTTATTGTATAGTCTGCGCTTGCAATCCAGCCGTCTAAAAGTTCATCAATGGAATCCGCCCTATGGGCAAACGTATGAGTGTCAACAAAAGCCTGCTCTATTTCAGCGTCCGTGGCCTCTGTGCGGCTTTGGATGTATACCAAAAAAAAGAAATCGTCGATGTAAAAAACATGGGATACGTCCCCGGATTGCAGGTGAAATATTGCATTTTTGTCATGGTCGTACAGGCCAAAAATTTGTAGAAATAAGTTAATGTCATAAAGTATTGCGCCGCCGTCCACGTTATAAAAAAACGAATGTTCGCGAGCCAGCTCGTCGAAATTGCCGGTGCCTTCCGTAGTAAGTCGGTAGTGCAAGTTTTGCATTGTGCTAAGGTCTTGGTTAACAATGTATTTTAACTGAATATCCGCAAGAAAATTACGGTTTGCTTCCGCAAAAGCCGCAAATTCATGCTGGTATTCCGCAATATTTGGGGTGTAGTTTGTTACATAGTGGTCCAGCAAACGGCTAAGAAGCGTACCAACCGCAAAAAAATCTACCAGGCGTTCGTCGGTAATCATGCCGGAAAGCCCCATTATCCCCACGTTCATTTCCGCTACGGGAAGCATTTCATCCATGTCTTCCGGGGTTATGCCAAGGCCATGCCGGTTTGCGTGGTGGATTACGGTCATAAATTCTATCAGTTGGGCCATGGCAGCATTTTGTGCTTCTTCCGTGTCCGGGGTTAACCCCATAATGCCCGCCACAAAGCGCAGGTCATTCTCGAAAATAGGCTCACCTTCAAAAACCATAACCACAGCTGCATCTTGGGCTTGCTGCTGCGGCATTGGAGTTGTCTCAACGGTGGTTGTTTCGTTATTATTTTGAACTGTGGTGCCGTTCGTACTTTCCCCAGAGGACGAACCGCGCCCGCACCCGGCAAAACCCAGAAAAAGCACAGTTATAATTAACGCCGCTGCATATTTTCCTTTGTTAAACATTGTTATCCTCCGTGCTAACTCTTTTTGCTAAAACCATTCGTCTATACATTTTTGTAACCCCTTGGGCAGTGGTGCCTCCCAGGTTATGCCCTGGGCCGGGATACTTAACCGGCGGCAATGCAGCAATTGCGATTGTCCAAACGGTGTGGAATGCCCCCCGTATTTTTTATCCCCCGCCAACGGATGCCCTATGGCGGCAAAGTGTGCCCGTATTTGGTGGCTGCGGCCGGTTATAGGGTTTACAGACACCAATGTATGCTTGCCATCTCTAGAAACCGCCAGCACCGTGTACGCTGTGGTAACCGCGTTGCCCGTGTCGGTGTTTACCACCCGGGCAAGGTTGGCTTTGCTCTCCTTTTGGTAGTACCCGCGCAAAACACGGCTTTTACCAACTTTGCCAAGCTCCCCTTCAACTACAGTAACGTACTCTTTGTCCATGCCCTGGTTAGCGAACATGGCATTTATATCTTGCAGGGTGTGGAGGGTTTTTCCACACACTACTAAACCGCTTGTGTTTACATCCAAGCGGTTACATAAAGCCGGTACAAATGTATCAGATGGGTCGTAAGCCCCGGATTGCTGTAAGTAATACAACACCCGCCCAAGCAAATGGTCATCCTTTTTATTCATGCCCCCGTGGGAAGGAAGCCCCTGGGGCTTGTTAACAATCAGCAGGTTTTCATCCTCAAAAACTATGCCCGTTAGGGGCCTGGCTTCGGAAATTTCGCGTACTTTGCGGAATTTTTCGATTGTTTCGTCCGCAAGGTAAAGCTGCACCATATCGCCTGCCTGCAGCAACTCCGAGCCTTTGGCACGCCCTTCATTGAGGGTGATATTTTTTTTCCGCAGCATTTTATAAATGAAATTTTCCGGCGCGGCGTTTAAATATTGAAAAAGAAACTTGTCCAGCCTGCGGTTTGTGTTGGCGGCTGTAATTTGTACGGTTTGCATAGTCTACTCGCTTTCAAGCTTATGCTGCCAGATTAGATACGCGTTCATGAAAGGGTCTAACCCGCCGTCCATTACCGCTTGCAGGTTGCCGGTTTCTTCGTTAGTGCGGTGGTCTTTTACCAGGCTGTACGGGTGGAAAACGTAGGAGCGGATTTGGCTTCCCCAGGCGTTGTCCTTTATTTCGCCGCGAATGCCGGAAAGTTTACTAAGCTGCTCTTCACGCTGCTTCAAAAACAGCTTAGCTTGCAGCATTTTCATGGCCCTTTCACGGTTTTGAATTTGGCTGCGCTCATTTTGGCATTGGACAATTATGCCCGTTGGAATGTGGGTAATGCGTATTGCGGATTCTGTCTTGTTTACATGCTGGCCGCCTGCGCCGCCGGAACGGTATGTGTCTACCTTTAAATCTTCCGGGTTTATTTCTATGGAAATGGAATCGTCAAGTTCGGGCATAACATCGCAGGAAGCAAAGGATGTATGCCGCCGCCCGCTGGAGTCGAATGGTGAAATGCGCACCAGACGGTGAATCCCCTTTTCGCTTCGTAAGTAACCAAAGGCATTGTCGCCGCTTACTTGAAAGGTCACGGATTTAATACCCGCTTCGTCACCGTCCAAATAGTCCAGTACCTCAAAATTATAACCCCGCTTTTCTGCCCATTTCCCGTACATGCGAAACAGAATCTCTGTCCAGTCGCAGGATTCTGTACCGCCTGCACCCGGGTGAAGGGTGACAATGGCGTTATTCGCATCGTATTCGCCGCTTAGCAGAGTTTCTACGCGTAATTGGTCGTAGGTGTCTATGAAGGATGCGGCAGCTTCTTTTGCCTCGGGGATTATGGACTCGTCCTTCATCTCAATTCCCATATCCGCTAGGGTTAACGCGTCTTCATAGCTGGTTTCCAGCCTCTCGAAAGCCGCAACTTTGTTTTTTAGAAATTTCAGCTGTTTTAGTACAACCTGGGAATTTGATTGGTCACCCCAAAAATCCGGGTCTAATGTTTTTGCTTCCAGTTCATCAATTTCTTTACGGGAGCCGACCAGGTCAAAGTGAATCTCCCATTTCGATTAATTTTGCTTTGTATGGCTGTAATGTGCGTTTTAGCTCTTCTAGCATTAGCAATTATTTCAACTCCTTTGTAAGTGCTTTATTACCTGCCCCCGCAGCATCTCTTATACTTATTCCCACTACCGCACGGGCATGGGCTGTTAGGCCCTACTTTTTCTTCAGCCCTACGGGTGGGCTTTTTAACAGCGGCAATTTCGCTGCTGTTGGTGGACAAATCTTCTTTTTTAACGAGCTGCTTCATTTCCAATTTTTGTTCTTCTGCAACTTTTACATTAAATAACGCACGGACGGTGTCAAGCTGTATGCCGTTGCTCATTTCTTCATACATATCGTAACTAACAAATTTATACTCTACAAGCGGATCCCGCTGGGCAAAGGAACGTAATGCAATACCCTGGCGTAACTGGTCCATTTCGTCTATATGATCCATCCATCGGCGGTCTACAGCACGCATCATTACTATGCGCTCTATTTCGCGCATACGTTCCGGGGTTATTTCCGCTTCTTTTTTCTCGTAAATGGCTATGGCATCGTTGCACAGCCGTTCTTTTATTTGCGCTTTAGTTATTCGGTCTAACTCGTCACTGGTCAGTTCCAAGGCAGGCTTGTGGAAAAGTATCACCAAATTGTCGTTTAGCCCCGGTAAATCCCAGTCTTCCGGGGTGTCGCTTTCAACGGTAAACTGGTCTACGGCGCGGCCAACTATATCTTTTATCATTGAAATAATTTTGTCGCGCATGTCTTCCCCGGCAATTACCTTGTCCCGCTGGGCGTAGATAATTTCCCGCTGCTCGTTCATAACCTGGTCGTACTGCAACAGGTTTTTGCGAATACCAAAGTTATTGCCCTCAACTTTAGTTTGGGCTTTTTCCACGGCGTTAGACACCATTTTGTGTTCGATCACATCGTCTTCGTCCATTTTTATCATGTCTGCAAGCTTACCAATGCGGTCGCCGCCAAACAGGCGCATTAAATCGTCTTCGAAGGAAATATAAAAACGGGAATCCCCCGGGTCGCCCTGACGGCCTGCGCGGCCGCGCAGCTGATTGTCTATGCGGCGGGCTTCATGCCGCTCTGTACCTATTACTTTAAGACCGCCAAGCTCACGCACGCCTTCACCCAGCATAATGTCTGTACCGCGGCCCGCCATGTTGGTGGCAATGGTTACGTTACCCGCCTGACCTGCAAGGGCAATAATTTCTGCCTCGCGCTCGTGGTGTTTGGCGTTTAATACCTCGTGCTTTATGCCTTCTTTTTTGAGAAGCGTGCTTACATGCTCAGATTTCTCAATAGAAGTTGTACCAACCAAAACAGGCTGGTTTCTTGTATGGCAGTCTTTAATGTCCCGTACAATGGCGCGGTATTTTGCAGTTTCTGTACGGTAAACCGCATCCGGGTGGTCATTACGGATCATCGGCATATTTGTTGGAATAGAAACAACGTCTAGTCCGTAAATTTCGCGGAATTCATTTACTTCTGTCATAGCCGTACCGGTTGCGCCGGCCTTTTTTGTGTACTTGTTAAAAAAGTTTTGGAAAGTAATTGTGGCTGCGGTTTTGCTTTCCCGCTGAACCTTTACGTTTTCTTTTGCTTCTATAGCCTGATGCATACCTTCCGAAAAACGGCGGCCCGGCATCAAACGACCCGTAAAGCCGTCAACAATTATAATTTCCCCGTCTTTTACCACATACTCAACATCACGCTGATAACTGTAATTTGCCCTTAAGGCGTTGTTTACATGGTGCTGGATTTCGATATTTTCCGGGTCTGACAGGTTGTCTATGCCAAAGTAACGTTCGGTTTTTTGAACACCTACTTGTGTTAGGGTTACAGCTTTGCGTTTTTCATCTACAACAAAGTCACCTTCTTCTTGTATTTCTTGCCGCAAAATTGGGTTCATGGCGTCTTCTTCATTCAAAATGCGGCCTTTTTTTAAGGTTCTTACAAATTGATCCGCGCGGCTGTACATCATTGTAGATTTATCGCCGGGGCGGCTAATGATAAGCGGCGTACGGGCTTCGTCTATTAAAATAGAGTCCACCTCGTCAATTATGGCGTAATGCAAACCCCGGTGTACTTTTTCGCTTTCATGAACTACCATATTGTCACGCAGGTAATCGAAACCAAGTTCGTTGTTGGTGGCGTAGGTAATGTCGCAGGCATAGGCGGCGCGGCGTTCTTCCGTTTTAAGGCTGTTAAGAATACAGCCAACGCTAAGGCCAAGGTACTTGTAAATTACCCCCATCAACTCTGCATGGTATTGGGCCAAGTATTCGTTAACGGTTACAAGGTGAGCACCCTTGCCTTCCAATGCGTTCAAATATAATGGAAGGGCAACCGTTTGAGTTTTACCTTCACCTGTTTTCATTTCGGCAATGCGCCCTTGGTGCAGCACCATGCCGCCGATAAGCTGTACGCGGAAGTGACGCTTGTCCGGGTTTAAACGGACGTTGGCTTCACGGAAAACAGCAAAAGCCTCGGGCAAAATGTCATCCAAGGTTTGTCCGTCTGCAAGGCGGCGTTTAAACTCGTCTGTTTTGCCACGCAGTTCGCCTTCCGTAAGCCGTTTCATATCCGGCTCAAGAGCTTCTATGCGGTCGATGGCCGGTGTCATACGCTTTATTTCTTTTTCGCTGTAATTTCCAAAGATTTTTTCTAAAATACCCATATTAACTCCTCGTCATTTATAAATAATACTGGTACAATGTGTATGAACATTTAGATTAAGTTTAACAGTTGCCGGCAAGGTTAGCAAGGGGTTATAAAAACTTTCGGTTCACCTTTCATGTGGCACCCCCTGATATCAGGGGGTAAATTGAAAATCTGCAACTTCTTCTATTGCAATTATTGCAATCGTATAAACGGAAAGGACAAATAAACATGACAACACCTAGTTTTGACCCGTTAAAAAACCCTTATTCATCCACACGCAACACTTTTTATGCCGCAAAGGGCATGGTAGCTACATCCCAGCCGCTGGCTGCCCAAGCAGGCCTTGAAATTTTGAAAAAAGGCGGAAACGCCATAGACGCGGCAATCGCCACAGCCGCATGTCTAACTGTAGTAGAGCCTACATCCAACGGTATTGGTGCCGACGCTTTCGCAATTGTTTGGACAAAAGGCGAATTGCACGGACTTAATTCGTCCGGCAAATCGCCTCAGAGTATTTCCATAGACAATGTAAAAGCTCTTGGGCATACAGAGATGCCAAAGATGGGAATGGTACCCGTTACCGTCCCAGGCGCGCCCGGTGCGTGGGCAGAGCTTTCGCAAAGGTTTGGCCGTTTACCGTTAATCGAAATTTTATCCCCGGCAATTAACTATGCCCAAAACGGGTACCCATTATCCCCTACCCTGGGCAAAAGCTGGGGGCGAGCTTACAGCGCGTATAAAAACCGCTGCCAAAGCGCGGAATTTGCTCCATGGTTTGATACTTTTGCGCCAAAAGGCCGGGCACCGTATATTGGCGAGGTTTGGTCTTCACCGGGCCACGCCGCCACGCTTACGGAAATTGGCGAAACAAACGCGGAAAGTTTTTACCGCGGCAGCCTGGCAGAAAAAATCGCCGCCTTTTGCGTGAAATACGGCGGGTTTTTAACAGCAGATGACCTGGCGGCATTCAAACCGGAATGGGTAAATCCTATTTCCGTAAACTATCGCGGCTACGACGTATGGGAAATACCGCCAAGCGGCCAGGGAATTGTGGCGTTAATTGCTCTAAACATCATTAAAGGGTTTAGTTTTAGCCAAAGCGATATATACGATGCAGAAACCTGCCACAAGCAATTCGAGGCAATAAAATTAGCTTTCTCCTGCGGCAAAAAAGCCGTAACAGACCCGGAACATATGGACGTTTCCGTGGAAGATTTGCTTTCCGACGCCTTTGCCGATGAATTGCGCAGCAAAATTACCGGTACAGCCCAAGAGCCAATCGCTTATCTGCCGCCCAAAAGCGGTACCGTATACTTGGCCGCAGCAGATGGCGAAGGCAACATGGTAAGTTTTATACAAAGCAATTACATGGGCTTTGGCTCTGGAATAGTTATTCCCGGCACAGGAATTGGCCTGCAAAACCGCGGGGCAGATTTTAGTCTTGACCCGGCACACACAAATGCCCTTGCAGGCGGGAAAAAAACTTATCACACTATTATCCCCGGCTTTCTAACAAAAAGCGGCGTACCTGTCGGCCCATTCGGTGTAATGGGCGGATACATGCAGCCTCAAGGCCATATGCAGGTTATCATGAATACCGTAGATTTTCATCTTAACCCTCAATCCGCGCTGGACGCGCCGCGCTGGCAATGGATTAGCGGTAAAACATTTGAAGTAGAAAATCATTTCCCAAAACATGTGGCGGAAGAATTGGTAAATCGTGGACATCAGGTGAACATGTGCCTGGATTCCGGCAGCTTTGGCCGTGGGCAAATTATATGGCGAGACGCGGAAAGCGGCGTATTGGCGGGCGGAACAGAGTCCAGAACAGACGGTGCGGTTGCAACATGGTAACTGTGCAAGTAGATTGTCATTTTTGTACTAAAATTGTAGAGCGATATTGCAATTAGATTACAGTTATGTTATAAATGTGGGTAAATTGCAGTATAATCCTGGGAGGCGGAGATTACTAATGAGTCATACAAAACGCAAGACTTCAATTTCTCTATTAACATTTTTAGCATTTATTTTAGCAATACCAATTTTTACAGCCAATCTGTACGCGACACCAATAGTCATAGATCCAAGTGAAGGCATAGATGTTGTCTTGGTTATTGACACCAGCGGCTCTATGAATAATTCTGACCCGGAACGTATAACATTGGAAGCCGCGTCTTTATTTATGGATATGATGGAAACACGTCATTCGCGGATCGGTATTGTCGGTTTCTCCAGCGATGCGCATTCTGTTATGCCGCTTTCGCCAATTCACACGGTGTCAACAAGAAACCATATTCGCAACACGGTTTCCCGTTTTGTATACCATGGGTGGACAGATATTGGGCTCGCACTTCGCACAGCGGTAGAAATGATTAACGAAAACCCCGTGGCTAACAACAGCCCCATGATTTTGCTGTTTACCGACGGCCGCATTGAGTTAGATGAACGGTTTGGCCGCACTGTTATAGATTCTTATAACGACGCATGGTGGGCAGTAGAAAACGTCGGCGAAAACGTACCTATCTACACTATAGGTTTAAACTACGACGGTGTCGTTAATGCCGACTTTTTGTGGGAAATTGCCAACAGAACCCATGGGGAATCACATATTATCGAGGATGCCGCGCTGCTTCCCGAACTTTTCCATAGAATTTTTGCAAACCACATACGTTCCTCTATCCACGAAATTGCTACCGTTATACCGGTTGGGGACGAGTTTAACGATGTAACAATTCCCATCCCCAGTAATTTTGTTGCGGAAGCTAATATTATTATGCTGTCAACAAGGCCCGTAACAGAGGTCCGTTTATACGACCCTTCCGGAAGAGAAATTTATTTTGACGACTATGTATTTACTCTGACAGCAGCCAACCGTTATTCCATGATTAAAATCATGGAACCCGTTGCAGGTGATTGGCGGCTTAGTGTCAGGGGCTTGCAAGAAGACCGGATTACTATAAATTTGATTTATAACTACACGATAGATGTTGCTTTCTCCATAACCCAACCCAGTATGCTGGACGCTTTTTTCGATCCCGCGCTTCCGGTAGTTGTAAAAGCAAACTTTATAACTCCTTTACCGCCTTCACAAGTTCGCGCTTTACTTTCAGAATCCGAGGCTGCAATAAACATATATGACTTAAACATGAGTCTATTGGAGATAATGCCAATGCAGTATGATGCTGTCGGTAATTTTTTCGCCGCAGAATTTATACCCGATCCGCCGCAAAATGTACGTATTAACATAAATGTAACTCACCCCGAATTTTCACAAACCACTCCAACAGTATCCATTACCTTCTGTCCGGACGCACTTGCCGCACCTCCTCCTGTCCAACAGCCGGACCCGTCAACCCCTGTCGATGATCCTACACCACCACCTCCGCCTCCACCACCGGCAGAACCGGATCCTGTTCCTGTCCAAGAACGTTCTAATACGTGGATATTTATAGTACTTGGTATTTTGATAGTAATTTTATTGGTTGCACTTCTTTTTGTTGTATTTAACACACAAACAAAACGCAACGCATTTATGGGCCACCTGGAAGTACGCTCGTTACTAAGCAACGGCAAGTATACCGCTCTCGAAGCCCCCAGCCTAAATACATTCGCAGGAAAAATTTCACTTGCAGAATTTTTCATGGTCAGTTTGGGCGAAAGGGCAAGCCGCATTCTGGAAGCAAATGTGCCGATAGACGGAGTATTTATAGAGCCCGTAATTGTAAATAACCGGTCAATGATTAAACTTACCACAAACGGTGCATGCGTTATTACCGATCCTGATAAAAACGTACTTCTCCAACGCAAATTTATTTGGGAAAAAGATTTGAAATTAACATTTTCTCTTGTTGACGCAATCGAAAAAATTGAAGTCACCTACAGAATTAACGAAGACTAAGAGGTGCAAACATGAAGTTGTCGGCAGAAATAAAATCTGAATTACAGTCGCTGGACTGTGAGTATGGCGGCGGCATATCAACGTCAAGTACCCGCACAGATGTTATTGACAAACCAATTTTAATTATAGGACTTGGTGGAACAGGCGCGGAAGCATTAATACGGGTTAAGCGTTCCATAAATAAGCAATTTAAACTTGGCGTATCCGCCAGCGGTCGCAGGCTTGATAAACCGCCGCAGATAGAGTACATGGCAATCGATTCGGACAACAATATGCAAAATCTCAGCTATGCGGGTACCACCTTATCAAATGACGAGTTTATGTGCCTGGATACAGCAAACCTAACTTCCATTTATAAAAACCGCGACACTGTTTTTAAAAATTCCACTCAAAGCTGGATAGCCGATAACTTACGATTGCAGCAAGTAAAACACGGTGCAGGCGGCATCAGGCAAGCAGGACGGCTGCTTTTGACAATTAATTGCAACAGCGTTATTTCCATGCTGACAGAAAAAATTAACCGCCTGGTAACAAATCGCAAAGCAAACGACCTTCTGTATGTATTTATTACAACCGGTTGTGCCGGTGGTACAGGCAGCGGCATTTTTATTGACGTACCGTATCTAATAAGAAAAATTGCAGAACAAAAAGGTTTTGAAACCGAAAATATCGGTATGATTTTTTTGCCTGACGTAACTCTTTCAGACAGTACCATAGACGGTTCTGCTGCGCTAAATATAAAAGCGAATGGGTTTGCCGCGTTAAAAGAGCTTGATTATTTAATGAATATCGAGCGCAACGGCGAAACCTTTGAGCAAACCTATGCAGATTTAGACATTAAAGCAAGCCAGCCCCCCTACGACCTTTGCCATCTAATAAGCGCGAAAGACGAAAACGGTAAACTTGCTCCATCTGCTAAAGACTACTGCATGAATGTAGCAGCCGAAACTATCATAAATTTCATAGCAAGTGAAGAAGTAATTGACGGTCAAAGCTACACAATCAGCTCATACCTTTCAAACATCGAAAATAACAAATCTGCGTTTATAATGACGCACCAGCAAAAACAGCCGGTAAATTACATCTACAATACTGTGGGCGCGTCCAGCGCGGCGTTGCCGATAGAGTATCTGATTAATTATCTGACATGGAAAATGTTCAGCGAGTTGGATAATTTAAACGACAATACCCCAACATTTGACGACTCTCAACTTATGTTAGAGTCTTTTAAGCTTGACTTACCCACATTGGAGCGTAGATTAAGCCAAGACAGACCCCCTGTAAGGGATTTTAAACAGTATGACCATACGGTTTTACAGGAACGTCCGGATATTTTAGAAGATGCTGTAAAAAAAGAACTTAGCAAGTTAGAAGACCATTACAATAAAGTAGCCAATCAAGTAATTGAGGATTTTATGGGCGAAATTCAAGATAAGAATAACGTCTTCTTACAGCATTTTACAGATTTAGAAACCGGGCCTTTTTATACGTTAAAGGCACTTTCGGACCTGCACGAGTATTCCACAACCCGTATTATTGATAATATCCGCAAACGTGACATTCAACAAAAACGCGAGCACCGGGATAATCTTGCTGCACTTGATGTAATACGTAAAACCGCTGCGGAAAAGTTACGAAAAAGATCTCTTCTCTCCCTTGGTAAAAAAAGCCGGGCAGCATATATCGTAGAGACAAATGAAAATTATCTTCGCATGTCCGGGCGAAATCTTATGTATGATGCCATCGACCGCGTTTACAATACGGTTTCCGAAGAACTACGTAATTTTTATGACCAAAAAATAGACTCCTATTGCGAATTGCTAACGGCATTTAGGGAATTGTTTGTTAAGTTTAAAGATACAGAGCGTACAAAGGCTGTAGACGCTAATTTTGCATGGGACCTTGAAGATGCCCGTGTTTTTTGCGAAACATTTGAAGAAGATTCATCAGCTGCAATAGATTACAAAATGTCTTTGAAACGCCTGTTGCAGGATATGATACAAAAACCCGGCTGGACACCGGGGCCAACCCATACAATTGTAGAAAACTTAAACTCATTTGTAGCGCAGCAATTTCAAAGCGTGGCATATAAATCTTTGGATCACTACTGCAACATGATGGCTGACGAAAAAGAGTTGAGCTTGGAAGAATACGTCAGCGAAAAATTAAGTACACTTAACGACAGCGCGAAGGTAATGTTTCCAATCAACCACATACCAAGCGGGCTTCATATTACGTTCCCACCGTATGCATACCTGTCTGTTCCTTCAAACGCGCCAAAAATACGCAATGTAATTAAGAATATGGGTGGAAAAATTCCAAACATAAAATACAGCAAAATGAACAACCGTTTATACATGCTAAATTTAAAAATCGCTGTTGCATTGTATTGCTATAAAGAGCTTAACGACTATGAAAACGTATATGAAAGTTCCTTGGGCAAAATCGCGGGGATACATTTATATGAAAGCAGCACTCGCAATTGGAAAAACCTCCCTTCACCTTTATACGATAAATTATGGACAAAAGATCATGAAAACCACCGCGAGCGTCTAAGAAATAACCGCTTACGCGAAATTTTTGACCAAGCCATTGAAGCAGGCATTATCCGCCATGACGAGCAAGCCCGCCGCCTGATAGGCTATTTTGGCGACCCCATAGATTTGTATAAAAAATTCGCCAAAGTAGAAGCCAATATTGCAGAAAGAACTCTTTCTGCTGCACATGCAAGGGCAATTATTGCAGAGTTAAACGCCTTCTTAACAGACCCTGCCCGCGAAAAATACAGCGTACCCCTGTTCGATACAGAGTATATCCCGGACACCGATACCCCGGATCTTGAATATGCTAAAGGCGTATTCATATACATGCCCGCCCTAAGCGAATACATCACCAAAGAAATACAAATGCGCCAGTATATTTCTCAATTACAAGATACACTTACAAAAATTGATGTAAGTGAAGTAAAATATAACCATTTCGCACAACTACTGTACATGGGAACAATCAGCAAAAACCGCAAAAACTACAGATATGCCGTAGACGGTGAGTATCATATTTTGTATACCACCCAAACAATAAGCGAGCAATATGTAGAGTTCGATTTGTTCCAAGCATATCTTGCGCTGGATGAAGGAATTGCGTCGCATTTGCAAAAGCGCGCGCAGGAAGAAGAAAACCGTTGTACAGACGAGCAATTCTTATCCTTAGTTAAAACAATTGATGGGTATATTAAAGTTTACAAAGAAAAGCTTGATAAGCTAGAAGAAAATTATGCAAGCGAACGTGACGGGGCAATAAAAAAATTGTTCTATCAAACCATGCTTAACGTATTTATACGTGAGAAGAAGGTTCTGTCGTAATGAGTACCCAAAGCAACCCTATTATATTTGTATCCTTGGGACAAGGTGCAGAAATATGGCAGCATTTATCAAATGCCCTCAAAAAGTATACAAACGGGATTGCCTATATTGATGTACAAGAGCGTTTTGACGAACGTTGGGTAAAACGTGAAATAGGCCGTGTTTGGAAAGAATTTTTACAGCAAGGGCAAAATTCTGCCGACCTTGTACGTGTTAACTTTATTATTAGCACAGACGAAGCAGGCCCTATGCTGCCCGACCTATATAAATACACGGAAAAATATCTTTCTGCCTTATACCCGGCAGGCATTTTAGCAGATGTCTATTGCGTTCTTGATGATGACAGACTTCTCGAGAATGAAGACAACCGCAGACTTGTTATGCTGATGCTAAAACGCGAACAGCGCGATGGGCTGAATGTTTATTTACTGTCAAATTTAACAAGCCAAAATGTACTGATCCCAAATGAATCTATTGGGCATACAATTGCCATGTTAACACTGTTTAAAGACTGTGTACCGGATTTATACGTAACAGGCGCAGATGCTTCCCGTTACAACGAGTTATATTTTTTAGATAATTGCTATGCAAAACAAGGGCAATTTTTAACAGCCAGCAGTTTAAATGTAACTATTCCGCTTGACGGGCTGAAAGCCGTTTTAATGACAGAGCTGCTCTCCTTCGGCAAGGACAACCCCGTTGAAGCAGGCAATATATTGGACGAAAATATTTTCTTTCTTACACGTGTTAGACAGGTTCCCGCAAAATCCATGGAGTATTTATTGGGAATGGCCATACCTGCAGTAAATGTTAGTTCACATTATACCCGCCGTCAGTGGATAGAAAAATTGTTTGGCAAGCGTTTAGAGCTGCTGGCAGACACCAATAAAAAACCCAAAATCGAAGCACAATCCGATTCTTTACCTAAGTTTAATGCGTTGGAAGTTAACCTATATGATTTAATACGCCTTACAAGCGAAGACGGCGTTTTTGAGTATTACGCGGCGGCGGCCCTTGAAAATGCACAAAATAATTTAGACACGTCTACAGAAAAGTTACACAGCTGGCTGGATACACCGCCATCTTTTATTAAAGGCAGCCCGGAAGCCGAAAAGCGCCGCCTTTCTCCTTTTATTTCACAAGATTTATGGCCGTATGTAATTGCATCGGATTATTTGAACGGACTGGCCAAAATACAGTATTGGAATGACGTAATAGAAATTATGGAGAAAAGATGCGAGTATGTAGTTGACGTTCATCATGAGTTGTTGCGTTTTTTGGATCAGGTTAATACAAAAATTAGCGAGTACACAAACAAATCGCAAATTATAAATGATACTTTCGCACCGTTTTCCCCCAACGCAACAGATTATTTCCGCAACCTTTTTAAAGAATTTTCAATCGCCAATCATGAAGGAATTGCAGATTTATCCAGACAAATGATAAAGGCCTTTGTCGAAGATGATTTCCATGGTTATCTAAAAAAATTGGACGAATATATTGATAATTATATATTAACATCCAGATTTTTTGATAAGCCCATTATGGACACATTAAATGACATTGTTACGATACACGGGCACAGCGACATTCCTACCGCGCTGGGTGAATGGGTGTTTAACCATCGCAGGTGGAATATCCGCCTTAAAACCGGGTATGCCAATTTACACACAGAGATAAACTTGTTTATGCCAACCCAGGGCGCGGCAGATGTTAAACACCGGTATGAAGAACGGGGCTTTGGGCGTATGAACCTATTTACAGATGAAAACGCCAACCACGTAGCTGTGCTGTACCACGCCGGTGCTTTCGATTTAGAGGATTTATTTTATGGAAGTTTATATATTGACAATTATGGTGAAGACGAATGAACAAAAATTTTATCCTTCAACACGATGTAGACAAATCTATGAAACTGCGGCAATTTGATTGGGAAATAGAAAACAATTATGTGACATTAAGCTGGCAGTGGCCGGTAGACCGTTCTGTCAGACTGGCACTTGTTTTCCGATGCGAGGAAGAAAACCCAAATCTTGAAGACCTTATTCAAAGCAATTATCATCACGATGTAATTGTACGCGATTTGGCTTCTAATTTTACTGTTGAACTACCGGAAGGGCGAAGCAAGTTTTTAATTTGCCCGGCATATTTTGATGATAATAAAAATATTTCTGTATGTATGTCCTCTTTTATAACGGACTGGGTGTATAAAAGATTAAAAGTGTCTGTGCGGGTTTTGTACAGTCCCATATCTTTTAGCCAATTTCAAAAGGCAACTCTCTCTGTCACGTCTGATTATGTACAGCCGGATGCAATTTCCTATGTTATACAGGAAAATGGCCAGACAATTGCCTCTTATCCGTTAGATTCTGCCATTATAACCGGCGGCGGATACATTTATATAAGCAAACAGCAAACAGTTAAGTTTATATTAAACCCCAATTATGCGCATCTGATAGAATTGAACGAGTCTTAATCTAAACATGAAGGAGCTTGAAGTATGCAGGAAAAAAAACAAGAACAAATTATCTGCCCCTTCTGTTGTTATCGCTTTCATCCTAACCAGGCCGATTTTAGGCTTGGCGGCTCTGTAAAATCACAGGATGAAAAATTGATTAATTATTATACAGACGTAATGCTGCTGGATATAACAGAGGCAAAAGAAAAATCTGTCCAACCAGCTTCTGTTTCCTTGGAAGCCGACGGGCAGTTTATAACGTTTGATGAGTCTGACATTGAAAAATACGGATTTGTACAACGCATAACTTATGCAAAAGGCAAAGGTAAAAAACAATTATCCGAACAACGCCTTTGCCCAAACTGTCATAATAATTTACCGGTTGGATACGGAATGCGGGATACATTGTTAATTTCCATCTTAGGTGATGCAAGGTCCGGAAAGTCTGTATATTTGACTATGTTAATAGCCGAACTTGAAAATAACGCCGACTTTACGTCTAAGTTAACATTTATTGGCGACAAGCAAACCCGTGACAATTTTTTCGAAAATTATCAAAAGCCGCTGCTAAAAGAGCACACATTGATAAGTTCTACAAAGCGGAAAAAAATCCCACCTTACGCTTTCAATTACTGGTATCAATATAAAGATGAAACCGGTGACGAGAAAGAAAATTCTGTTGACATAATTTTTTATGACATCGCCGGCGAAGATTTAAGAGATGATGTTGGAATACGAAATAACGGGTTTAGTATAAAATATTCTTCCGGGTTAATATTTTTAGCAGACCCTACTAATTTTAAACGTTTGGCAGATTTATTCCGTTTTTCAGACTCGGCTCTTATTGAAGCAATACCGGAAGAAAATTCTAATCAAGCGATTTTTAATACTTTGTATAACTATTTCATTGGCTTTGATAGGGAAAAGTCATCTATTCCGTTTGCTTTGGCCATTTCAAAAGCAGATCTTTTTAAGCATGTAAATTTCGATTTTTTTAACAATAAACCTGAAAACAGAATCCAGCATATAATTTATGATGAAATCCATCGCGGCGCGGTTAACATACCAAGTATTAAAGGAATCAACGAAGAAGTGCGTGAAATACTTTCCTACTTGAATGAAGACGGTATAATAAATAATGCCGTGGGTTGTTTTAAGAATGTAAGTTGTTTCGCACTGTCAAGCTTAGGAAAAAAGCCTATTGTAGAAAAAATTAGCGACCCTGCAACTAACGAAACTGTAGAAAAGGGTTTTATTGACGGGCAGTTAGAACCATTCCGGGTCAAAGATCCATTTTACTGGATTCTTATGCGTAATCAACTGTTACCGCAGCATGAGAATAACCGTTTTTCTCTTAATAAAGAAACAACGTCTGAAACAGAAGAACAAAAACCGGTGTCCATACTGCAACAAATTGCGAATTTTTTCACAAAACTCCTGAGCAAACACTTGTCAAGAGAATAACCCTGTGATATTCTATAGACATATTCATAAGATTTCGTCAAAAAAGAGTGGGTGCTTGCCCACTCTTATATTATGTATACGAATCTGAATTTCAACTGGTCTGAAATTCAGACCAGTTGAAACACACTTGTTTCATAACCGGAAAGGACATACACACATGACAGAAACACTGGAAACATTACTTGCGCCCGTAGCGGAAGCACAGGGCTGCGAATTATACGACATTGAATATGTAAAAGAAGGCAGTGACCGTATACTTCGTTTATATATTGACAAAGAGGACGGCATAGATATTGACGATTGCGAACGTGTAAGCCGCGCTGTAGAAGTTGTTCTGGACGAGCATGACCCTATACCGGGGGAATATCGCTTACAAGTAAGTTCGCCCGGTGTAGAGCGGAAACTTAAAAAGCCCGCGCATTTCGCCCGTTTTGTTGGAAGCAAGGTAGAAGTTCGCATATATGCACCGCTGGACCCTGTATCCGGGCGCAAAAAATTTACAGGTAAATTAATAAACTTTGACGATAACGTAATAACTATAAAAGCAATCGAAGATAATCAAGATTTTACATTTGATTTAAAGCAGGTATCATCAT
This sequence comes from Bacillota bacterium, assembly GCA_009786175.1. Next base: position 28,207 of record WQTQ01000236.1, read on the forward strand.
GCAGGCTGGTTGTTTTCGATTAAGAGTAGCACCCCACTAAAAGGAGGACCCATTACAATGGATAACGGTAGGGAACTTATTGATGCGTTGGTACAGGTATCCCATGAAAAAGGCATCGATAAAGAAATTATATTTGAAGCTATTGAGGCTTCACTGGTTTCTGCATGTAAAAAACATTTTGGACCAAGTGCAAATGTTCGTGTTGTAGTAGATCGCGAAAATGGCGAATATGTAGTGCTTGCGACAAAAATTGTTACTGAAAAAGTTGAAGATGAGATGGCGGAAATTAGCCTGGAAGACGCACGCAAGCTAAACTCAATATACGAGTTGGGCGACACCCTTGAAGTAAAAATTAAACCTGGCAATTTTGGCCGCATCTCTGCTCAAACAGCCAAGCAAGTCGTAGTGCAAAAATTCCGTGAGGCAGAGCGTGAAATTTTATATAACGATTACATTGATAAACAGCATAAAATTGTTACCGGCGTTGTGCAAAGACGTGACCGCAGAAGTGTTATCATCAGTTTAGGGAAGTTAGAGGCTTTTCTTCCTACAGCGGAACAAATCCCGCGTGAATTATATCATTTTAACGAGCGTATTCGCGTTTACGTATTGGAAGTTAAGCAAAGCAGTAAAGGCCCTATCGTAAATGTATCCCGTACCCACCCAGAATTGCTAAAGTATCTTTTCGAGCAAGAGATACCGGAAATACGCGACGGCATTGTTGAAGTTAAAGCCGTGGCCCGTGAAGCCGGCAACAGAAGTAAAGTTGCCGTATTTACAAAGCATCCTCATATAGATCCGATTGGGGCTTGCGTAGGCCAGAACGGACAGCGTATTAATATGATAAGTTCCGAACTCAGAGGCGAAAAAATAGATGTGGTTCAATGGAACGAAGACTCTGCTAAATTCATCTCTGCTGCGCTGGGGCCAAGTAAAGTAGTTGCTGTTGCGGTAAATAAAGCACAACAAGTAGCCCATGCAGTTGTTCCGGACCATCAACTTTCTCTTGCAATTGGTAAAGAAGGACAAAATGCCCGTTTAGCCGCACGCTTAACCGGCTGGCGCATAGATATTAAAAGTGAATCTCAAGCTGCAGGAACAGACTTCCTGGTATTCCCGGAACAGGAAGTTGAAAAAGAAGACTTAATAAATCTTGAAGCAGCCTACGCAGATTTTTATGAATCTGAACCGGATGTGGAACCAATTGAAGACGTGGAAGTAGCTGCGGAAGAGGCAAGTGAAACAATAGCGGAAGATGTTGTTCAAGAAACTGTTGAAGAGATTGAAGAAACCATAGCCGCAGACGACACCGGGGATGAAGAGTTGACAGACGTTGCTGCGGATGAGTATTACGACGACGAATATTATGATGACGAGTATTATGACGACGAATACTACGATGACGAATATTATGACGACGAATACTACGATGATGAATATTACTATGACTACGAAACCGCATCACCTGAAGCAGACCAAGAGACGGCGGATGAATAATGCAACCAAAACGAAAAATACCCCAGCGCAGGTGTGTTGGCTGTCGCGAAATGAAAGATAAAATTCAGGTATTGCGCATTGTCTGCAATGCAGACGGCAATATTTCGATAGACAGAACAGGAAAAGCCCACGGACGTGGCGCATATGTATGTCGAAATACTGACTGCCTGAATATGGCAATAAAATCTAAAGGGCTGGAACGTTCATTAAAACGTGCCGTGCCGCAGGAAATATATGAATTGTTGAAAATAGAATTAGAAAGGTAAGGTGGCTTAATGCCAAAAACCCGTGTGCACGAACTGGCCAAGGAATTAAATGTAAGCAGTAAGGAACTCATGACAAAGATGGAGGCATACGGGGAACCCGTTTCTAATCATATGAGTTCGTTGGAAGACAACCATGTTTCAAGGCTTAGAACAGATTTTATCAAACCGGCTTCAAGACCTGCTGCGTCTGAAGGCGCGCAGATTCGCCGTGAGCCAAGACTTGGCCCCGACGGTCAACCGTTACCGCCGCGTCCGCGGCCCATTGGCCCCGACGGCAAGCCTTTGCCGCCCAGGCCAAGATTGGGCCCGGATGGCAAACCTTTACGCCCGCGTCCTATTGGCCCCGATGGCAAACCTTTGCCGCCCAGACCAAGATTGGGCCCGGATGGCAAACCTTTACCACCGCGCCCGCGTCCTCTTGGCCCCGACGGCAAGCCTTTACCGCCCAGACCAAGGTTGGGCCCGGACGGTAGACCTTTACCACCGCGCCCACGCCCTGTAGACGCGGAAGGTAACCCGTTGCCTCCGCGCCCGCGCCCGGCAGCACAAGACGGTACACTTGCTGCCCCTGCAGAAACATCCCCTACCCGCCCGGCTGCCGACACTGCAGGTGAGTCAAGGCCGCCCGCTGCTGCATCAAATGCGCAAGGTCATCAGTCACGACGGCAGGAAGGCTCCCGTCCGCCCCGTCATGAAGGGACACGCGGCGATTCCCGTCCTCCACGCCAAGACGGCAGACCTCCTTATCAGGGAAGACAAGACGGTAACCGTCCTCCTCGTCAAGACGGCAGACCTCCTTATCAGGGAAGACAAGACGGTAACCGTCCTCCTCGTCAAGACGGCGGCAGACCTCCTTATCAAGGAAGACAAGACGGTAACCGCCCGCCGCGCCAAGACGGTGGCAGGCCTCCCTATCAAGGCGGGCAAGACGGTAACCGTCCTCCACGTCAAGACGGCGGCAGGCCTCCTTATCAGGGAAGACAAGACGGTAATCGTCCTCCACGTCAAGACGGCGGCAGACCTCCTTATCAAGGCGGACAAGGCGGCCGCCCGGGCGGAGCACCAGGCGGACGTCCTGCTTTTGGTGGAAACCGGCCAACCGGTGCGCCCGGTGGGCGTCCCGGCGGAGCTGCAGGTGCCCGCGGCAAAGATGAGAAAAAACCGGAAACATCAACAAGAGGCGATAAGCGTACAATATGGAACCGTCAACAGCATGAACAGGCTATTGGTGCCAAAAAAGATAGAAAAGACAGTTTCAGCAACGAAAATCGCCAGGCACTGGATCGCAGAAATAAAAATACAAAACCTGCAAAAAGAGTTCCTGTACAAAAGGTAGAGCCTGATGTTTCACTTATAACTGTGGCGGAAACCATTACAGTTCGCGATTTGGCAGAAAAATTAATGCGTTCCAATGCGGAAATAATTAAAGTTCTTATGAAGCAAGGTGTAATGGTAACCGCAAACCAGACCATAACTTTTGAAGCGGCTTCTTTGGTTGCCGAATCATTTAACGTTTTGGTGGAAGCATATGTAGAAGTTGACGTGTTTGAAGAAGCTTTTTCTTCCGTGCCCGATGATGAAGAAAATATGGAATTACGCCCACCCGTAGTTGTTGTTATGGGTCACGTTGACCACGGTAAAACATCTTTGTTGGATGTAATCCGTAACGCCAATGTACAAAAGTCTGAAGCCGGCGGAATTACCCAACATATCGGCGCATACAGCATAAAGCTTGATGACAGACGTGTAACATTCCTGGATACACCGGGTCACGAAGCTTTTACGGCAATGCGTATGCGCGGTGCCCAGGTAACGGATATAGCTATATTGGTAGTGGCCGCAGACGATGGCGTAATGCCGCAAACAATTGAGGCTATTAACCATGCAAAAGCCGCAGGTGTCGAAATTATTGTTGCAATCACAATGATGGATAAAGAAAATGCCAATCCGGATAGGGTAAAACAGCAGCTAACGGAACACGGCCTGCAACCGGAAGATTGGGGCGGTCAAACAGTAGTTGTTCCCGTATCTGCCCGTCAAAAAATGGGTATAGACACACTTCTGGAAATGATTCTGCTTACAGCGGAAATGAAAGAGCTTAAAGCTAACCCAAATAAATCTGCCCGTGGCAGTGTAATTGAGGCTAAACTTGATAAGGGCCGTGGGCCCGTAGCCACAGTTTTAGTACAAGAAGGCACACTAAAAGTTGGTGACCCTGTAGTTGCAGGTGCAAGTTTTGGTAAAATACGCGCCATGGTAGACAGCCGCGGGCGTAACGTAAAGCAAGCAGGCCCATCTATGCCTGTTGAAATTATCGGCCTTGCGGAAGTACCAACCACAGGTGACATCCTGTACACCGCGCAAAATGAAAAACAAGCCCGTCAGCTTTCCGAGTCTGTTAGGGCAAAAGAGCGCGTGGGCATGATTAAAACAACAAGCAAAGTGTCTTTGGACGATTTGTTCAGCCAAATTCAAGCAGGGCAAATAAAAGATTTGAACGTAGTTGTCAAGGCAGACGTACAAGGTTCTGTGGAAGCTTTAAGAAACAGCTTAGAGAAACTGTCCAATGACGAAGTTCGTGTACGTATCATCCATACAGGCGCGGGTGCTGTTACAGAATCTGATGTAATGCTTGCCTCTGCGTCTAACGCGATTATCATTGGCTTTAACGTCCGTCCGGAACCTGTGGCAAAATCTGTTGCGGAATCTGAAAAAGTTGACGTTCGTTTCTACAGTGTAATTTACTCTGCAATAGACGATATTGAAGCGGCCATGAAAGGTATGTTAGACCCAGAATTTGAAGAAAAAATTATGGGTCACGCAGAAATTCGTGAAATTTTCAAAGCTTCTAACGTTGGCACAATAGCCGGCTGCTATATTACCGAAGGAAAAATTTCCCGCAATGCAAAAGTGCGTATAGTGCGTGACAGCCGTGTAATTTATGACGGCACACTTGACACTCTTCGCCGTTTTAAAGATGATGTACGCGAAGTTGCCGCCGGTTACGAATGTGGTATGGTATTCAAAAATTACAGCGACATTAAAGAAGGCGACAAAATAGAAGCATACACCATGGAAGAAATCCCGAGATAATCCGAAAGTTAAAATGGAGGTATTACTGTGGCAAGAACACGTATCATTCGCATTAATGACGAAATTGCCCGTGTAGCGGCGGAACTTATCCGTTCAGAATTGTCTGACCCACGCATTGGTACCGTTGTTAGTGTGTTAAGAGCAGACACAACCACAGATTTAAAGCACTGCAAAATTTATGTAAGTGTTTTGGGGGATAAAGAGCAGCAGGAGGCTACAATGGATGCCCTTCACAGAGCATCAAGTTTCGTACGCAAGCGTGTGGCCGAAATTGTCAACCTTAGGCAAACGCCGGAAATAAAGTTTATTTTTGACGACTCTATTGAACATGGAATGCGTATGCGCCAATTGATAGAGTCACTTAATACACCCAAAGAGGGTGAGCAAACCAATGAAACAAATAACTAAACTAATCAACAGTCAACTGAACTTTGTTTTAACAGGACATGTTAACCCCGACGGAGATGCCATAGGCTCATGCTTTGGGCTTGCGTTTGCATTGGAACGATTGGGTAAAAATGTAGCTGTTGTTTTAGAACCCTATTCTCAAAAGTTTAATGTAATACCCGGTCATAAATTCTTGTATACCGGTGATGTAAACAATTTAGATGTTGATGTGCTTATAGCCCTGGACTGTGCCGACCTTAGTCGGCTTGGTTCAGGGCAGCTTTTATTTAACCGGGCAAAACATACGGTATGCATAGACCATCACAAAACTAACACGGGTTTTGCCGAGTTTAACCATATCGAGCCGGAGACATCTTCTACCAGCGAAATTGTTTTTCGGCTAATAGAAGAATTGACGCAACCGGACGAAAACATTGCTTCCGCGGTTTACGCGGGCATAATCTCTGACACCGGCGGGTTTAAGTACAGCGCAACTGCAAAGTCTACGCTGGAAATTGCTGCACGGCTAATAAATATGAATATACCGTTTACAACAATTTACAATGAGTTGTTGCACATGCACAGTTTTGCGGCAGGCAAAGCGATGGGTATTGTAATGCAAAATGCCAAGCAAACATACGGCGGACGGGTTGTTTACTCGTATATAACGCTGGATGAAATGACAAGCGTAGAAGCAAATTCCGGCGATGTAGACGGCATTGTGGAGTATCTGTTAAGCACAAACGGTGCCGATTCGTCTGTATTCGTTTATCAACCGGAGAGACCGGACCAAGTAAAAGTAAGCTTTCGTTCGCGGGGGCCGGATGTAGGAAACATAGCTGTGGCCATGGGCGGCGGCGGGCATAGCCTGGCGGCAGGCTGTACTGTTACAGCCACAGTTGAAAATGCGTTGAAACAGGCGTTGTTCCTTCTTGAAAAGGAGTTTCAAATTTATGACAGGCGTAATAAATGTTTATAAAGAAAAGGGCTACACTTCCCATGATGTTGTGGCAATAATACGAAGGGTTGCCGGTACAAAAAAAGTTGGGCACACAGGTACACTAGACCCGGATGCGGCAGGTGTATTACCAATTTGCCTTGGACGCGCAACAAAACTGTCAGATTATTTAGCCTCGGAAGATAAAACATATATCGCCGAGGTTATTTTAGGTATTGAGACAGATACCGGGGATATTTCCGGGGAAATAATTTCAAAAAAAGCAGTGGATTTTAATACCGAAGCAATTGAGCAAGCAGTTCTATCTTTTCATTTTGATGTACGCGGTAAATACATGCAGGTTCCGCCAATGTATTCCGCAATAAAAATTGGCGGGAAAAAGCTGTACGAGCTTGCCCGTAAGGGCGAAATTATTGACAGATCGGCGCGGCCTGTTGTTATCCATGACATAAAAATTGTAAATTTTGTGCCGAACAAAAACGCCTTTACCATTGAAGTCAAATGCTCGAAGGGCACGTATATCCGCAGCTTGGCAACTGATATTGGGCAAGCACTGGGGTGTGGCGCGACAATGGGTGAACTTGTGCGTACGCAAAGCGGTATGTTTTCTATTCGCGATGCAATGAAACTGGACGAATTAAAAGAAATCGCCGATGCCGGACGGCTTGCCGAGCTTATTTTGTCTGTGGATAAACTGCTCCCCTACCCCCAAATTTATGTAACCGGCACGGAACTGACACTTGCTAAAAACGGAAACCCCTTGCCTCTTTCTGTAATAGATACAGCAACGGCAGCAGGGCTGAAATTTTGGGTCTGCGGTGATGACAGAATAATCGGATTGTACGCCGGTGATTCAAAAAAACTGCGGGCAGAAGTTATGATGTAGCCCCCTGATATCAGGGGGTAAAAAACGATATAAACGGAGGGGCAAATTGAACAATTGCGTACTAACAATCGGAAAATTTGAAGGCATACACCTGGGGCACCGGGTACTAATTAATGAGGTGACAAACCAGGCAGAACGGCTTGGAATTGCGTCTGCCGCAATGATATTCGAGCCAAATCCACATATTTTTTTGTTTGACACCGGGTATAAGCCCTTATTTACAAAAGAGGAGCGCAGCCACATTTTAGAAAGCACAAAGTTAGACCATATATTTTATTGTGTATTTGACAAAAACTTTGTGGCAATGTCCCCCAAAGATTTTTGTAAGCTGCTGTTTGAAAAATACAGCGCGAAATTAATCATTGTGGGTGACGATTACCGCTTTGGCAAAGACCGTGCAGGAGATATTTCGCTTTTACAGGCCCAAGCAGCGGCATATGACGCTAAAGTACAGGTTATCCCAACATGCTGCGGCAACGGGACTGACTCTCAAACCATCATCAGTACATCGGGCATACGCAGGTATCTTACCGAAAGCAACCTGCCGGAAGCCAACCGGCAGCTGGGGTTCCCGTTTTTCATAATAGGAATAGCAGCAAAGGGCAAGCAGTTGGGGCAAAATCTTGGCTTCCCTACATTAAACATATACCCACCCAGTGACAAATTCTTGCCGCCGGATGGGGTTTACGCCACGCAAACAACAGTTAATGGCACTACATTTCCCGGCATTACTAACATAGGCCTGTGCCCGACAGTGAGCGATAATAAAATCCGTTCCGTTGAAACCCACTTGTTGGATTACACCGGCCCGGATTTATATGGCCGGGAAATTAAAGTAGAGTTTCTGGAATTTAAAATGAAAGGCAGGTAGCCAGATGGACAAAATTTTACATGATCGCATTTCCAAGCATGACATGATCGTTGACGGGCCGTTAACCCACCCGTTCGAGTCTATGCACATAGGGAACGGAGATATTGGCGCAAGCGTAAATATTTTCCCGCACGAGATTAAAATCATGCTTTCCAAGTCTGATGTATGGGACGCACGCTGTAACGCAGACCCTGAAAAGTATGCGTTAAAACACGACGATTTAATTAAACTTGTGGCGGGAAAAGACAGGGAATTATTTTGTGAATGGAGTGTGGGCCATGAAAAGGCCGACTACCGTGCAGATTCTTACCCCATAACCGGTGTAAAGCAGCCCTACCCCAAACGTGCCGGGTGCATAAGAATTTTTCACCCGGGGCTTTCTAACACTCGCGTAAATTCACGGCTTATGCTGGCTGATGGGGTTTTGGAAAGTGTTTTCCATTTTGCAAAAGGCACTTTGACCATACGGGTTTTTGTTGAAAAAGGCAGTAACCGCGTGTGGGCCCAAGCGGAGGCAAGCGGCGAAGCCCCCTGGGTTGTGTTTGTTGTAGAAAAAGAGCCGGATGATACAGACATTACTCTTCCGCTGCCTGTTCTTTTGCCGGGGGAAGACCGGACGGCTTCAATAACGCAAACAATACCCGCAGGGTATGGAATTGATGAATTTACATGGGCACTTGGGGCAAAATTCCCAAATGAAGGCCAATGGTTGGATTACAAGGCGTGGCGTGTAAGACAATTTTGCGCAATGCCCCCGGGGCAAAAAGCTGCTTTGTGTGTAGCGGTAGTCACAGACCGGGACTGCGAAAACCCGCAAGAAAACCCACGCACACGCGCTTTGGCCTTAGCTGCAGGATGCCCAACCTTCGACGAGGCCTTAACGCGCAGCCGTAAGCAGTGGGAAAAATTTTGGCAAACTTCTAACATTGCTTTAGAGGACGAGGAATTAGAATCCATTTGGTACCGTAACCATTTTGGACAAAGCTGTGCCTTGGGCGTAAACCCAATTGGTGCAGGCGGCAATGTAATAATACAAGACTCCATCCCCTGGAATGGGGATTGCCACATGAACCACAATTTTCAAAAATGGTACTGCACGGCGTTAACAACAAACCACCCTGAATGGATAGAGCTGTACGCCCGCTTTATTGCAGAAAAACTCCCTATTTTCCAATATCACGCAAAGCTTATTTTTGGGCTTGAAGGAGCATATTGCGATATTTCCTACTTCCCGTTCCCAAATATGGTTAAGGAACACGCGAATGTTATTAATTTTTTTGGCAGAGCCCTGGCAATTACAGGCTGGGTAGGCGTACCTTTGTGGCAGTACTGGGAATACATGCGTGATAAAGACTGGTTAAGAGATAAAGCGTATCCATATATTAAAGCTTCTGCTCAGTTTTACTGGAACTATCTACAAAAATACTCCAATGAAGAAAACGAGATTTTCCCGTCTGTCCGTTTGGAAGAACCGCCGTTTAACAAAGATTTTATCGGCCACAGGAACACAGTTACAGATTTATGTATGTTTAAACGCACTTTTGACTTTGCCGTAAAAGCTGCCGAAATTTTAGGCGTAGACGAAGATTGGCAGCAAAAATGGGCAGATGCACGGGACAGTGTGCCGGAAATAGAACACGGCATAGATGAAGACGGCAATGGCTGGCTTGGCCTGGACAAGCATTGGAAAGACGCAGAGCTAAAAAGAAGAGCGGACGAGTCCCGTTACAGCCGTTGGGGCGGCGGCGGATGGATTGTGTACCCCGGCGAGCATGTACCCGGTGACGGAGACGACCCTCTAACAATAACCCTACGCATTATGTTGAAAAAAACCGACCTGATGAACCCCTTCATTTCCGAAATTACCGGGGAAAATATGTACCCGGGTGTGCCTGTAATTCACCCGATTTCGTCCTTGGTGCCGTCTATTAGGCTGGGCATAACAGAGCATTTTGACACCATAAAAAATGTGCTGCTTGCCCATAGGCTAACCTACGGACAAGCAGCGTCTTATATGTTATCCACCGGGGATATACCCAAAGAAGTCAACTCCAGCACAGGATTTATGTGGTACGACTGGCGGTCTGTAGAAAACAAGTATGCCGGGGTTTTGGCAATAAATGAAATGCTTCTGCAAAGCCAAGGCGGGCTGATGCGACTGTTCCCGTTTATACCGGAAAATATGGACGCGGCCTTTGATAATTTTAGAGCAGTTGGCGGCTTTGTAGTTTCCGCAGAGAAAAAACAAGGGCGCGTAAAAGCTAAAATCTTAAGCGAAGCAGGCGAAATCCTGCGTATCAAGCCGCCTAAATGTGATGAAACATCGCTTGAAACCGAACCCGGAAAAATATACGAACTGGAATTTTAAGCCTATACCAATCTTCTGATTATCCCTTCTCGTTCGCCGGGAAGAAGGTCAATTAACGGTATTTCAATCATTGTGTAGCACCCTGCCGCTTGCCGCATTGCGGCCCTGCCCGCGGATACCATAACCTGCGACGTTAATGCAGGGTTGTTAATGCGCATGTTATATTCAAATAACTGGTTGTCTGTAACACCGGAAACACCTTTTCGCACCATATTAACCCCATGACCTTTATCTTGCAGAGCGTCTACATCGTCTACTACTATGACATGTGTTTCGTCGTTTACAAAGTAAGGGTCATTTTTTATTGCTTTTGTAACCGCGTCTGCCTGGTTTTTATCATGCAATTCTACATACACCATGCGGCGATGAATACTTGTACCCAGCGGAATTGTAACAGACAGCGCGTTTTTTACACCGTGTATTGCTTTAACCGCTACCGTGTGCCCCAAACTCATCCCCGGGCCAAAATTTGTGTAAGTTATGCCCTTTGGCGCGGCGGCTTCCAAAAGACAGCGTATGACGGAATCCATACCCGGGTCAAAACCCACGCCAAGAATTGCTGTGGAGTTACCTTCCTTCGCGGTTTTGTCCAACTTTTGCTGTACATCGTACAAATTCCCATGAATGTCGTAACTGTCTATGGTATTTATACCGTTTGCCAACAGCTCATCTGCCTCGCTGGGCACATCCCGCGACGGTACACATAAAAATGCTACATCAATTTTTTCAAGCTCGGAAAAATGCTCTACTACCCTAACATTTTGAGGTATGCCTTTTTCCTCCGCTTTTCGTACATCTCTAATTTTAACACCAACCACTTCCATATCAGGCGATGCTGAAATGGCTTCATACACGCCCTTTCCAAGGTTACCGTAACCGATAATTGCTGCTTTTATTTTTTTCATGGTTGTTATTTCCCTTCGTTATATACTAAGTGTCTTCAATTCTGCTACAACTTTGGACATTACGTCAAAATCCTTATCGTTATGAAGAAGATATAAGCCATTCTCTATTGCTGTAAGCGCGATAAGTATATCCAATACACTTCTTGGGGTTACTCCACGCCTTCTTAGGTTAAAGTATAACGCTGCAGCCTTCTCATACGTTACTATTGCTTCCGGCAACAGAAAAATTCTTATAGAAGACAAGTAAAGCTTAAGTTTAGTAAACTCATGCTCGTCCTTGGCTCCTTGCAAAATTTCTTGATAGGTGTATGCCGATATGCCATAGGGGATTTTGTTCTGCAGTATTTTTTTAAACAACAATACTTTGTCGTTCATGGCACCTTTTAAGGAGTCAATTATTACAGAAGTATCGACTAATACCAATTATCGTCCCTCCCTAAGTGCTTTATAATCGTAGTTATCAGCAAACTGTATATTTCCAAACAGCTCCAGTATATTTTTTTCTGCATGCCCATCTTGGTTTACGGAATGTTTCTCAGATGCTGTATCCAGCGTAAGTTCAAAAGGTATAGCCTGCTTTCTAATAGATTGGCGTAAAAACATGTTTATCGCCGCACTCATAGACAAACCAAACTGCGCAAACAGCTCCTCTGCTTGTTTTTTTACTTCACTGTCTGTTCTAATATTCATGCTGGTAGATGCCATAAAGAACCCTCCTTTACAAATTCACATCTATTGTAGCGCACTTGGCATACAATGTAAAGCATATTGATACGTGTTTTTGTGCAGATTCATTACATTTTATTATTGCGGACAGCTTAAGAGTGTTGTATACTAAATGAGTAATCTCCACCAACCCAACAATGGGAATAGATGCGTGCTGGTGTGCGCCAAGGTCTTCAACACCTATGCAGGTGGCCAAAAGCTGCCCAGGTGGGTTCGATTCCCACATATTCCCGCCAAAATCTTCGTTGTTGGCCTGTAATGCCAACGCGTTTATATACAGGAAATTTCATGGACATTAAAACAATCAGTAAGCTTGCCGCTTGTGGCGGCTGTACCGCAAAATTGCCCCCGGGGATGCTGAAAGACAGCCTTTCAAAAATCCCTAAATTTGACGACCCCAATTTATTGGTAGGCTTCGACAGTTCCGATGACGGGGCAGTTTACAAACTTAGCGACGATATCGCTATTATTCAAACGTTGGATTTCTTCCCGCCTATGGTAGATGACCCTTATTTGTTTGGGCAAGTTGCGGCGGCCAACGCCTTATCCGACATTTACGCAATGGGCGGTGACGTTAAAGTTGCCTTAAACATCGTTGCCTTTCCGGAAAATGAAGACCCGGGCATATTGGCGGCAATTTTACAGGGCGGCGGCGAAAAAGTAAAGGAATCCGGCGGTGTACTGTGCGGTGGCCATTCAATTAATGACACCACTGTAAAATATGGCCTGTCTGTAACAGGCGTGGTTCATCCGGACAAAATTATGCAAAATAACCGCTGTAGGATAGGCGATAGAATAATCCTGTCAAAACCACTTGGGATTGGGCTTGTAACGTCTGCCTACAGGGTTGGGGAAACAAGCCGCGAAAGTTTCCACATGGCAGTAAAATCTATGGTAACGTTGAATAAATACGCTTTCGAGATTGCAAAAAAGTACGATATTTCAAGCCTGACAGATGTTACGGGCTTTGGCTTTTTAGGGCACTTGAATGAAATGGTGGATGGCAATAAGTATTCCATTCAAGTTAACAGTTTGAATGTAAACTTTATCCCCGAAGCAGAGCGGCTTGCCCGTGAATTCTTGCTTACTTCTGCCGGGCAAAAAAACCGAAATTTCCTTGCGGATAAAGTAAAATTCGAAAATGTGGAAGATTGTATACAGGAAATTTTATTCGACCCACAGACATCCGGCGGGCTTCTTATTGCTGTATCCGCAAAAGATGCCGCGTTACTTTTCGCAGAACTGGGTAAGCTGGACCTTACGCCAAGCATTGTGGGCGAAGTTGTGCCAAGGCTGTCCAAAAATATTATTGTGTGGTGATAATAATGAAACGGATCAATTGTGTGGGCGATATTTGCCCTGTACCCGTAATAAAAACGAAAAAGGCCCTGGCAGAGATGAATGCCGCCGGTTCCGCATTTGAGGGGCTTGAAATTACAGTTGACAACGAAATAGCTGTGCAAAATATATCTAAGATGCTAAACTCCCTTGGATGCTCCTTTTCGACCTCAAAATTAGAAACGGGGCATTTTTTGATTTCCATTGGGGGAGTGGATAACGTTCCGGATCAAACCGGGAATGATGATAATGGTACCGGTTCTCCCGGGAATAACAGTTCAGAGAAAATTGTAGTAATCTCATCGAAATTTATGGGATATGGTGACGATGTTTTGGGCAAAATCCTAATTAAGGGGTTTATTTTTGCCCTAACACAATTAGAAGTCCTTCCCAAAACCATAATTTTTTACAATAGCGGGGTGCGGCATGTATTACAAAATTCCGAAACGATTAAAGATTTACAGTACTTGCACCTGCAAGGCGTTAAAATTTTGGTTTGCGGTACGTGCTTAAACCATTTTAATGCTTTGGCGGACCTTGCAATTGGGGAAGTTACGGATATGTACAATATTGTAAACCTAATGCAGCAAGCAGCTTGCATTATTAGACCATAAGGTGAGATTATGATTTATCTGGACTCGGCTTCCACATCACTACTTAAGCCTCCGGTGGTAGCTCAAACGATTGCAGAAGCCATATGTACAATGGGAAACCCCGGCCGTGGGGTACACAAACACGCGAAAAACGCGTCAGATTGTATTTACGCGGGGCGCAAGGCTGTTGCTGCCCTTTTTGGTACAATTCCGCAAAATACAGTGTTTACGTCATCTGCAACGGAAAGTCTGAACATCGCACTCAGGGGGCTGCTTGGCCCAAATGACCATGTGATTACCACGGCACTGGAACATAATGCTGTTCTACGTCCGTTGTATCATTTAGAGTCCGCAGGAATGGAAATTTCCATCATAAACATAAAAGAGGACAACAACCTGAATTACGCCGGTTTTGAAAACTATGTTAAGCCAAACACAAAAGCTGTAATAATAACCGCCGCATCCAATTTAACGGGCCTAATTGTAGATATGAAGTTTATTTCGGCCTTTTGCAAAAAATACGGCTTAATTTTAATTGTAGACGCAGCACAAGCGGCGGGAATAATCCCTATTGACATGAACACTTTGGGAATTGATGTGCTGTGTTTTACGGGGCATAAATCTTTGTACGGCCCCCAGGGGGTTGGCGGCCTTTGTGTGCGTGAAGGCTTTCCTCACCGGATTTTGCCTACTAAATTTGGCGGTGCGGGCACAGACAGCTTTTCCAAAACCCAGCCGAAAGAAATGCCGGAAGCACTAGAGGCCGGAACGTTAAACAGCCACGGAATTGCGGGGCTTTTGGCCGGGATAGAATATATTAACAAAGTAGGCATGGAGGATAATTTTACAAAGTCTCTGGAACTTGCCCGGGAGTTTTACAAAGAAATTTGTACTATCCTCAACGTAAAAATTTACACAAATGTATATTTGCCACATACCCCCATTATAACTTTAAATATCGGTGACTTAGATTCCGGAACCGTGGAATTTATACTGTCCAACGAGTACGGAATTTCTGCCAGGGGCGGAATCCATTGCGCTCCTCTGCTTCACAAAGCACTTGGAACAGACAGACAAGGGGCGGTTCGTTTCAGTTTTTCATCACTTAACACAATAGAGCATGTGTGTGACGCTGTCCGGGCCGTAAAGGAGATTGCCGATAATTATGAATAGAGAACGAAAGCCAAAGCTGGTTATCGGCTTTAACACCACCACTGCCGCCCTGGCTTTTGAAGATACTTGCAAACTTGGGCGGCTAATTCCCCTGCCCTCGGAAGTTAAAGCCGGGTGCGGGCTGGCATATTGCACAAATATTGAACACGAAGATGAAATCGAAAAATTATTGCAGGAGAAAAAAATAGATTATTTCGCGAAACAGGTTGTTATGTTGTACTTGTAAAGAAAAGAGCAGCTGTCGTAGCCTGCTCTTTTCTTAATACTATAAACTTTTGCTTAATAACAGTGGGAATCATCAAGCAAGATTAACAGCACAACTTTTTAACAGCTTCTTCGATGTCCTTCGCGCCTTCCTTAAGAATGGTTAGGCCTTTACATATATGCTCTAGCCCTTCTTCGACTTTTTCGTCCAAGATTTCCCTTATACCCTTACGGATTTCGGCCAGACCAAGCTCCAAGTCTCTTAGGCCTTCTTCTATTTCCCTTAGGGCTTCCGGGTCTTTTACGAAGCAGAATTCGTCCAGGCCTTCACGAATATCGCGGATACCTTCTTCGATATCTTTGATACCTTCACGGATTTTCTTTATACCTTCGCAATCGTGCCCATTTTTAATTTCCATTGCACCTTTTTCAATGTCACCGATGCCTTCAAAAATATCCCTAAGGCCTTCCTTGATTTTGTTGCAGGCTTTTTTGTTATCTTTAAAGTGTAAATCTTTCAAGCCTTCACGGATATCGTGTAAGCCTTCTTCTATGCGGAAAAGGGCCTCTATAATGGCTATTACGGCTCTGTGGCAGTATTCATGCAAATGCTCTAAGGCAGCTTCAATTTCACGTAAGCCTTTGCGAATATCCCTTATGCCATTTTTGACATCGCAAAACCCTTCGGAATCCTTGACCAAACATTTGTGCTTTAAGGCTTCTTCCAGGTAACACAAGCCTTTTTCGATGTCTTTGATACCTTCGCGTATTTTTTCTTTGCCTTCATGTACCCTTAGCAGGATTATTTCGGCCAAGCCTTTGCGGATATCCCGGATACCTTCTTCGATGTGTTTGAGTGCCTTTTCAACCAGTTCGTCGAAATCATCACGGGATGGGTGTTTGTGTTTAACTTCATCATGTCGTGTGTTCCAATCTTCTACCTCGTTTTCCCAACGTGTTAAAAAAGGGTTATGATTTTCTTGCATACAATTTGTCCTTTCCTTATTGAAAGTGTTTGTACAAGCCCGTACACTACACTATATGTAAGAAAATAAAAAAGGTGACAAGCC
This sequence comes from Bacillota bacterium, assembly GCA_009786175.1. The sequence continues at coordinate 44,542 of WQTQ01000236.1, forward strand.
ATTAGCCCATCACCCTTACATCTCCAATTTTTTTACTTATTTTTTTTCTGTCGAAGTATTCCAGCAATGCCATTGCATATTTGCGCGATGTTTCTAGTTTATCACGGAATTGAGCCAATGTTATTTCACCGTTTTTTGTCACTTCATCCGCAAAAATAGCTTTGGCCCTGTCGTAAAAATCTTTGTGAATTAAGATTTGCGGCGTAAGTAAAATTAAATCTCCGCCCGTTATCATGTTATCTAATACTTGCTTAAATACGTTTTTTTCCTTGGCGTATGCTGCCTCCAATTCATCAACCGCAGGGGGCGAAAACCCCCCGTTGCAGAAAGCTTTAATTACTTCATCATAAATTTTTTGCTGCCGCTCGTTTACCTTTACTTTAAAATTTTTGTGAGCCACTAAACCGCCGGTTTTATTGATAAGCTCCAATTCGCAGCAAAAATCAACTATGCTGTTTGCATGTATCTGTTCATTTTGGTCAAAAATTTGGCTGGTCAACTCGCTTATGGGCATACCCTTGTAAAGAGGATTTTTTTTATGATAAACCAGCAGCAAGTCCTGGATACGCTTGCCGCACCGCTCAATAAAACTGCGATGAACCAAGCTTTGTCCGGCAGCAAGCAGAATTTTGTCATCAATAAGTTTCGAAAGCTCGCTTTCAAAGTCTGCGTACCCCCTGATATCAGGGGGTATATTAAAGCGTTCCTTAATGTACACCCTGTCAACAAATGGGCGTTCTTGCACAAATACCGCAATTTTTTCCGGCAAAGTACCTGTATCTTTTGCTTTTAGCCTGTCCAGCGAGCCTTGATTATTACGTGCTTTTTGAGGACACGGGTCTAAAACAACGCCCCCGCCAACTGTTTCTAATGGCGAATAAAACCGGATAACAAAAGGATCCCCGTATTTAGCCGCAAGAGGTTCCGCAAGGTGAAGCTGAGCATATCCGGATTCTCCACGCTTTAACCCCTTGCTGCCGATTAATGAAATCCTGCACAGTAAATCCCGGGTACCGTGGTACAAATGAACTCTTGTGTTATTCAGAATTTCTCGGTCTATGTTTTCTAAAATATCCAGGCGCACATCAAGGAGGAAGGAATTTTCCATAGAATTGGCCGGTGCAAGTACGTCGCCACGGGATACGTCTTCATTTTTGATCTGGGCAAGGTTGACCGCCACACGCTGTCCGGGGCTTGCAGACAGAGCTTGTTCACCAAAAACTTGAATAAACCGTGCTTTGGTTGTCTTCATAGACGGAAAGATTGTTATTTCATCTCCCTCATTTAAATGCCCTTCAATTAATGTACCTGTTATAACCGTGCCAAAGCCTTCCATTGTAAAAACCCTGTCGATAGGCAGACGGAAAGACGTACCTACGTCTTTTTTTGGAGATTGGGCAAGCAAATCAAAAATATGTTGGCGCAACTCCCCTACCCCTTCACCCGTTATTGCAGACACAGGGATAATCTTTGCGTTTTCCAAAAAGCTTCCCTTTACCTCTTCCTCAATTTCCATAGCCACCATTTCAAGCCACTCGGCTTCTACCAAATCTGCTTTGTTTAGGGCTACAACGCCGCAGTTTATTTTTAGCATAGACAAAATATCTAAATGCTCGCGGGTTTGTGGCATTATGCCTTCGTCGGCGGCAATTACTAAAAGAGCCACATCAATACTGCCTGCCCCCGCCAGCATATTTTTAATAAATTTCTCGTGGCCGGGCACGTCAACAATACCTATTTTTTCGCCGGAAGGCGCGGTTAAATGGGCAAAACCAAGTTCAATTGTAATGCCCCGTTTTTTTTCTTCCTTCAAACGGTCTGTATCTATACCTGTTAAAGCTTTAATTAATGATGTTTTACCGTGGTCAACATGACCGGCCGTGCCGACAATATTTCCTTTAAAGTTGGTACTCATTTTTACCTCCTGCGTTCTACGCGTTTACATCATTTTAGCACATATTTGAAATGAATGTAGTAATTTGACACAATGAGTTGTATAATCAAACCGTAACATCAAAAATGGTGTACCCGAGGTGATGATAATTGGAATTTGATATTATCGCGTTTATTATTTTATTTGTTCTGCTGGCACTGTCAACATTTTTTTCTGCTTGTGAAACTGCGTTCACTTCACTAAACCGTATTAGGTTAAAAAGTATAGCCGAAAAAGGCACTGGAAAAACCGCCGAAAAAGCCAAGCAAACGCTGGATTTATACAACGATTTCGACCGTTTGCTCTCAAGCCTTTTGGTGGGAAATAACGTGGCCAACTTATCTGCTGCTTCCCTTTGTGCGGTTTTATTTGTGCGGCGTTTTGGGGACATGGGCGCGACATTATCAACTGCTGTTTTAACAATAGTTGTAATTATTTTTGCCGAAGTCTCGCCAAAAATAATCGCGAAAAAATCACCGGAAAAAATCGCAATATCTTGTACACCTTTTATCCGCTTTATAATGTTTCTGCTTACCCCTGCCAACCATTTTTTCATATGGTGGAAAAACATACTTTACCGGCTGTTCCGGCCTGAAACGGAAAGCCAGACTATAACAGAAGCAGAAATACATTCTTATGTAGACGAAGCACAGCACGAAGGGGCAATTGGCAATGACGACAGGCTGCTGCTTCATAACGCGCTGGAGTTTTACGACCAACAAGCCAATGATATTCTAACCCACAGGATGGACATTATCGGCATCCCCAAAAATGCCACCCCCGAGGAAATTGCTTCGATATTTTTACAATCCGGCCGTTCCCGCTTGCCTGTATACGACGGCAATATAGACAACATAACAGGCATTGTGCATATGAGGGATTTTTTCCGCTATACCATGAACAAGGACCGCCCGCTGCACAGCATTATTTCACCTGCCGTTTTTGTTGCGAACATCACCAGCGTTAGCGAACTGATAAAAATTTTGCAAAGAGAAAAAAGCCATATGGCAATTGTCTCGGACGAATACGGCGGCACGGAAGGCCTTGTAACAATGGAAGATATTTTGGAAGAACTGGTTGGAGAAATTTGGGACGAAAGCGACAACGTTGAAGAGCAAATTGTGCTTTTAGGCAATAATTCTTACCGGGTATTATGTACCACCCATATGGACGATTTATACGAATATTTCAACCTAACCCACGAACATAACCACGCGCCGACAGTTAGCGTATGGATTAGAAACAAGCTTGGCAAAATTCCCGTGGAAGGTGACAGTTTTGGGTATGACGACATAACCGTAACCGTATCCAAAACCAACCACAGGCGGGCTGCAGAGTGTATAATTGTAAAGAATGTAGAGACGGAGCAACCAGGTTAGCCCGAAAACGATAATTCCCTATGCTTTGCGAGTCATTGCGCGAACAGCGCAATGACTCGCAATCCAGCGACTTTGCATATAAACACAATGCACAAATAGAAGTCACCGGATTGCTTCGCTTACGCTCACAAAACTCAGTAATGTTGGAATGTTTTCTTATCCCCGCTTCTTTACCGGTACATAACACCAAAACTCAAAATTGGGCGAGTCGTGTGGCAGCTTAGAGTAAACCTCAAAATCCGCGCCGTCAACAGGGTCATAGCCGGAACTTGGCATCCATTCGCTGAAAATTAATTTTTCTGCTGCGGGCATTGTTTCACAAACACTTGCTAACGCGGCATTGCTCGACTTTTTCGGATTATATTTTCCGTGTTTGACGGCGTAATTATTCGGTGGTAGACTTAAGCGTCAAAAAATCATATCAACAAGGAGGACTTTATGAGACACACCAAAAGCCACGTAATAAGCGGGATAATTGCCCTGCTGGTCTTGGTAGCAGTAGTTGGCGGGTTAATGTTTGGAATCCCCACGTATCGCGTGTGGCAGCAAAACATGGCAGGCCGCGCGCGCCTTGCGGAAGCCGAGTACAGCAGGCAAATTATGCTTATTGAAGCGGAAATGAACCTGCAGGCGGAAGAATTAAATGCCCTGGCTGAAGTAGCAAG
>WQTQ01000237.1 GCA_009786175.1 Bacillota bacterium
GCTGCTATCGGGAATCGAACCCGAGAACCTCATCCTTACCAAGGATGCGCTCTACCTACTGAGCTATAGCAGCGAAGCTAGTAACTATGCGGGTTTCGGGGATTACCCGACCCGCTTGGAACTCAAATTGCTGTCAAACTTTTAATAATTGCTGTCAACCCTACAGGGGTAACGCCACGCCTTACCAAGGACGCGCTCTACCTACTGAGCTATAGCAGCAAGTGCAGTAACCATGCGGGTTACAGACCTTTCAGTAATACCAAAATATCAAATTGCTACATGAAACAGCTATATTTGCTACAGTGCCAAACCGGACTCCGCTAACCCTTACCAAGGACGCGCTCTACCTACTGAGCTATAGCAGCAAAAGGGCGTTGCAACATCCTGCAACAGGCCGTAGATTAGCATATTTTTAGTGGTTATGTCAAGGGTTTTTGCAATATTTACATACAAAAGCAAAGTTTCTTGTATTTTAAACTTCGATAGATTATAGTATACGAATAGTCTCGCGCTATGGCAAGCGTTTGGCTGAAATTTTACAGTAAACAGGGGGACACGCAATGAACAGATTATCGTTTTTATTGCAGTATTTTTTTAAGCCCAGGACTGTTGGGGCAGTCCTTCCCAGCTCAAGGTATCTTGCGGAGAAAATGGTTTCCGGTATTGATTTTGACAATGCCAATTGCATTGTGGAGTATGGTGCCGGCACAGGTGTGTTTACAGATAAAATTTTGCGAATGCGCAGCCCGGCCACGCTTGTCATACTTTTTGAAATGAACAATACCTTTTGCCGGGATTTAAAAGAAAAATATGGCAATAGGCCAAACTTGCACATTGTAAATGGGTCTGCCCAAAATGTTGGACAATATTTGCAAAAATATGGCGTAGAACGGGTAGATTACGTCGTATCCGGGCTGCCATTCGCCAGCCTGCCACAGGATGTTTCCAATAAGATTCTGACGGAAACAAAAAAATGGTTAAAACCGTCCGGGGTATTTATTACGTTTCAGTACACCTTACTAAAAATGGATTTGCTGGGTCGTTTTTTTGATAAAATTGAAATTGAAAGAGAGTTTAGAAACGTTCCTCCCGCATATGTATTGCACTGCCGATAGGCGGCGCATTTATTTATATTGCAAAAATAATTTTACGTTCATCGTCTAAGACTTTCACTAAGCGCACGGTTATTGTCTCGCCATGGCGCAAAGCCGCGCTGTTGTTGGTCTTAGATTTTTTTTGTGCTTTGCGGATATACACAACTTTTTCCTTATCGAAAGTGAAGTGGTTGCGGCGAAGGTTTTCAAAAGGGATTATCCCTTCCACTGTATTTGCCAGCATTACATACACGCCCCATTGGGTTATGCCGCTTATGGTGGCTTCAAATATTTGCCCTTCTTGTCCGGACATGAACTGCACCTTTTTCATTTGCTCCACTTCCCGCTCTAGGGCTTCCGCTGCGCGTTCTGTATGGGAACATTGGGCGCATACCGTGGGAAGAATTTCGTTGAAATGCTGATAAGCTTCCGGGTTAAGCCCGGGATGACCGGAAGGGGACGCCAGCCACGCTTTTATTATCCTGTGGATTTGTAAGTCTGCATAACGGCGGATGGGCGATGTAAAGTGGCAGTACGCTTGGGACGCAAGGCCATAGTGGGTGGGATTATCCGGGGTGTAACGGGCCTGTGGCAGACTGTGCAAAACAGCCGTCGCGATGGCTTGCGCGGCAGGTGTACCCGCAGTTTTTGCAAGCAGACGCTGTAATGCCATTGGGCTGTCTGTGTTTTTGGGCACTGTAAAACCAAGGTGTTGTGTGATGCCGCTTAATTTCGCAAGCTTATCTACACTAGGGGCTTCGTGTGTGCGGTAAACAAAAGGGGCTTCCAGGTTTAGAAAATGTGCCGCGATAGTTTCATTGCACAAGATCATAAATTCTTCGATTATGCCTGTGGCGCGGGTTCTTACATAAAGCTCGATTGATATTGGCTTGCCTGTTTCGTCTACACGAATTTTGGCTTCCGGAAGGTCAAAGTCCAGCGCGCCTTTCGCATCGCGTTTTTTGCGCAAGGTGTCACGCAAGCTGTCCATTGCCTCTATAATTTTGCGCCAATCCTCCGTAGTATCCGCGCCGTCAATAATTTCCTGTACTTCGTTATACGTCCAACGTTTTTTGCTGTTTATCACAGTTTTGATAATTTCGTAATCTGTTACGTACCCCTGGGGGTTTACGGTCATGATACAGCTTAGAGTTAGCCTGTCTACATATGGGAACAAAGAGCAGATTCCGCCGGACAGCCTGTGAGGCAGCATGGGAATAACGCGGTCTGTAAGATAGATACTTGTACCACGGTCAAGGGCAGAGTCGTCCAAGGCAGAAAATTCCTTTACATAGTGGGACACATCGGCGATGTGCACACCCAGCTTTATACTGCCGTCTTCGTTAACGTCGAAAGATATCGCGTCATCAATGTCCTTTGTATCGTCACCGTCTATGGTAAAAATAAGGTTGTCGCGCAGGTCTAACCGGTCGCGGCATTCTTCTTCCGTTACAACATCAGGCAAAGCCGTCACTTCAGTCATTGTCTCCCCGGAGAACTCGTAGGGGATATCCGCTTGGCGTACCAAAGTTAATACATCTATGCCCGGGTCATTAATATGGCCCATTACTTCTGTGATGAAACATGGTTGGATACCGTCGGCCGGGTCCATCCGCTTATCCACAGAAAAAATTACCCTGTGTCCGTCTGCCAAGCCAAAGCGCGAAATTGTTTTTGGCGGGACGGAAAAAATATAAGGTATTTTTGTTTCCACCGGGCGGACAAAACCTTGGTTCCCCTTTGTAAAAAAGGCCCCAACCATCGGACGGCGGTTTGCAATTTCCACAACTTTACCTGTACGGCTTGGCTTGTCCGGGTTGACAGGGATGTGGGAAAGTTCCTCTTGTGTGATTTTACATGTGACAATATCCCCATCCAATGCCCCTAACGTCAAATGAGGGGGGATAAAAATATCCGCCCCTCCGTTTGATGGCGCAACGAAGCCAAAGCCTCTTGCGTTTCCTATAAACTTGCCTGCAAGCTGTAAACTTTCGGGCTTGCTCTTTAACTTTCGTGTTGATACTTTGCGCTTAGGCACAGCCTTTACAGCGCGTTTTTGTTTCCGTTTCGTCAACTAATTCAGTCCTAACTGTGCTTTTAATGCGGCCAATTCGTCATCTACGGAAGAGTCGATATTTACGCCGCGGTATTTTTCTTCTAACGCAAGTGCCTCGTCAATTGGAGCAGAGTCCAGTTCCGCACGGGCATTTGCTTCGTCTAGCTTACGGTTAATTTTGTCTTCCATGCGGTTGAATGCGCCCATTGCACCTTCAGCTGCCGCGCCTGCCGCGCCAATTTGGTTAATTCTTTCCTGTGTTTTGGCCACTGCGGCTTTTGCTTTAATTGTGTTCCTGCGGGCGTTTAGTGAATTAATATCTTTTACTAATTTGTCATGCATTTGACGCATTCTTACAGCATTTTCATGGGCTGCGGCCGCCGCTGTTTGAAGGCCTGCACCTACATCTTCAAGTTCATGCTTTTTTGCAAGGAACACACGGGCATCGTCATCGCTGCCGGATACCAATGCGCGCTTTGCAAGTTCTGTAAATTTGGCCACTTCTTTTTCGTTTTCTTGCACAAGACGGCGTGTGCGGCTTTCTTCCGCCATAACACCCGCGGTTTCTTTTTTTACCGCCGCCAAGTCATTTGACAAATTACGAAGGTATTGGTCAATCATTTTGGCCGGGTCCTCCGCTTTGTCCAAAAGCGCGTTAATGTTTGAAGATACGATGTCCTTAAAACGTGTTAAAATTTGCATAAAATGTCCTCCTAGTTTTCATTGTCATTGTCTTCGTACTCTTTTGCAAGCTGAGACGCCGCGTCATCTGAACCAAAAGTATCAAGAGTTTGGCTAAGAATGCGCTCCGTTTGCTCTGCTTCAAGGTTCTTCTGCTCCTGCTTACGTTTCCACCAGGTAAACAGCAGGAACAGGATTAACAACACCACAAGGGCAATCATTACGTTAATCCATGGCGAGCGCGTAACTGTCATAATGCGTGTGCCCGCGCCGTCAAAAGCACGGGTGAACCATTCTTCCGTGCTAAAATCGGTATAGTAATACCGATGCACGTAGTCCATAAGAATTTCCCGGGCTTCGTCATCCATAACCGTACGAGCCTGCCCGCCGGGCATTACATACATGGCGTACTGGCCCTGGGCATTTTCGAAAAATACAAGCAAAACGTGCGCCGCGTCGGTAAACAATTCTTCGTATATACGACCTGCAAAGTCACTCATTTGCGCAATTGTTGGCACACCTGTATTTCCGTCTATATCCGGTGTTAAAAACACATGAGGCCTTACACCCGTTTCGTTGAGAAAGTTGCGCATTCCCCGTTCCATAAGTGTGGGGTTGCCAACCCATGAAGGGTTCATGTTGTCCGTAAACATTGGCCCGGTATCGTTGGCATAGCCACGGGGCAGTGCTGTGCGCTGTACCGTTGAACGGGTTACGTCCATACGAATTAAGCCACCACCTGTGCCGGGCACCGCAAGGTTGGCGAAAAATGAAATGGCAGAAAATATTAATACGACAACAAGGACGGCCAATATGATAGAAAAACATCCGCATCCGCCGCCCATTCCGGGGCCACCCATTCCCGGGCCGCCGTGGTGGTGGTGAACAACAGTATGCCTGCGTCCCCATCCCCAACCCCAACCGGGTCCCATTCCCCAGCCGCCCCAGCCCCAGCGACGTCTGCGGTTCATTCCCATACCCATGCCCATTCCAACGGCCATGCCTCTGCCAAATCCGGAATTCCTCCCGGCTGCGGGCCTAGGGGCAACAGGCCTTGGCGCGGCCGGTCTTGGGGCGCGCCCAACTCCGCCCAACCCTTGCCCTGCACGGCCTCCCAGGCTACTGCCGCCTAAACGACCGCTTCCGGAACGTCCACCCAGCCCGCCTCCTCCAAAACTACCGCCACCGCGCCCACCGCCAGCTCTTCCTCCTAAACCACCACGGCCTCCGCCGCCAAAACCGCCTCTTCTACCCATTGGCATCAAACCTTTCTATACTGCCTGCATTTTAATGTCTTCGCACTTTATTTGTAGAGTTTATTCGTTATTACGGCAAGTTGTCAAGGATTGGGCAAATTTACCCATTCATACATACGTTTTTTATTCCACAAAGTTTGCGATAACAGCCTGGGCATTACGTCGCAAAAGCTCTACTCCTTGCCACATCATCGCGGTGTGGCCATACTTCTCCGCAAAGGCAGAGTCATCCATGTCCAGCCATTCTTGCGGATTGACATATGTTTTTGCCTGTGGTGAATCATTAAATGGGCATACATCTTGGCAAATATCACAGCCGTAAAGCCGGTTGTGCAGCATTGCTTTGTCCTCGGCGGTAAGTTCTCGCTTTTGAGTAAGGTAAGAAATGCATTTTGCCGCATCCAGCGGCATATCCGGCTGCAGGGCTTTATTTGGACAAGCGTCTATACACAAACGGCAATTAGGCTGGCATTTGTCTTGTATTTTCGGCGTTGCAGCAGCAAGTGGGATGTCTGTCAAAAGTAAGCCAATATTAAACCTTGAGCCAAATCTAGGGGAAATTATCAACCCGTTGCGCCCATAAAAGCCTACACCCGCGCGTTGGGCAAAAGCCCGTTCGTCTAAAGTAGGGCTGTCTACAAGGATTTTATATTTAAAGGTTACATGTTGAAAAAGTTCATCTGCCAGTTCGCTTAATATGGCTTTTACTGTTACATGATAATCCTTATTTGTACCAAGCGAAGATAGCTGCGCAAGTTTGTCACCCTCAAGCTGGTTAGCGTGACTAACCAACTTAGCATTCCCTACGCCAACCACGATAATGCTTTGCGCACCGGGCAATATAGCCGATGGGTCTGTGCGTTTTTTTATGTCTTGCCGAACAAAAGGCACAAACGCGCTTTTTTGCAGGTTTGCGATGTCCAATGGAGACGTATCGCAGATGCCGAAGATGCAGTTATGGGTTAACGCGAAAGTTTGGAGAAAGGATAATATATTCATGACCGGACACCTCTGTTTGAGCAGTATATATGTAATTATACCTCATAATAGCAAATTTAGCACATAATAAAAAACTGTAGAAAAAAGCAAAATGTTTGTTGTCATCATATATTTGTTGTGCTACACTTATACTGTTAACAATTGTGTAACAATTACAAGATGCTCATGTAACATCTTGTGGCAATTATTATAAATGATGTACAGCTATAATCCACATTTTTGTACATTACATATTATTTGTAAATTAGTTTTGTAAAGGTGCGAAAACCCGATGATTCTTCTCTTTAATTTCCATGACTACGTGTACGAGCATCTTCTATCGTCTGCCAACGACAGAAGAATTAAAGTAAACCTGGGCGGTGAATTGGGAGCAAACTATGGGTCCATCCATTTCGAGGTGTGGGATCACGTCTGGCATATTCTACCCGGTGATGATACTTGTTTAATGATAGACAACCAAGAAATAACAGAACACATCTTACAAATCGGCGATGTCATAAACGGGGTAATTACAGATACCGGCATGCCTTTTGCCATAAGAGCCGTAGGAACAGATAAATCCTATACTTACTTTGAAAAATACTCGTTGGAAGGCAAAAACACAGTTACAATCGGCGGAGACAACAACTGTGATATTGTAATTGCAGATGATTATGTCAGTCGCCAACATTTGACGCTGCAACGAGATGGAAGCGAAATGCTGCTTCGCGATTACAGTACCAACGGTACCTATGTGCGGGGGCGCAGAGTAGAAAATACACAAAAACTAAACATGATGGACGATATTTATGTAGCCGGCGTAAAGTTGGTTTACATGGATGATTTTATTGCAATTAACCACATCGACAAACGAAAAGTACTACTTCCCATATACAGTCCTGCCCAAGAGATAGAGCCGCTGCCCTCTTCAAGCAGCGAAATGCTAATACGCTCGCCGCGTGTTTGGGAATCTCTTTATACAGAAGCAATTGAGTTAGAGTCCCCACCAGAGCCACAAAAGCGCAATCAGCGTCCGATGATCTTTACTATTGGCCCTGCCTTAACTATGCCGCTGCCTATTATGACGGCTTTCATGCTCCGCGCCGGTGAAGGCGGTTTCGGAAACCCTGCCATAATTGTTTCTGTTGTATTAGCGGGTTTGCTTGCTGCCTGCTGGGCCACCGCCAATGTATTGTATGAACGCAAGCAGACAAAAAAACTAGAGGCGCACCGTCAAGAGGCATATAAGCAATACATTATTGAAAACGATGCATATATGAATGAAAAACAACAAGAAAATACCACTGTCTTAGTTGGGCAATATTTAACCCTTTCGGAAATAGCTTCTATTTTACCGCACAATAAAGCCGTATTGTGGAACCGCAACGCAAACCAGCCCGACTTTTTGACTATTCGTTTAGGGGTGGGATATGTAAAGTCACAATTTGAAATAGTTGTGCCTAAACGTAAATTTTCATTAGTAGCAGACGATCTACAGAAACAGCCTCACATCCTGCGTGAGAAGTATGAGCTGATTCCGAATAGTGTTTCTATCCTAAATTTAAGAGAAATGAGTTCTATCGGTGTCTTAGGTACAAGATCATCCATACACAAGCTTGCAGGAAGCCTTGCCCTGCAGATTGCCGCACTACACTGCTACACCGACGTGAAAATGGCTTTCTTATTAAGGCCGGAAGAAGAACTGTTGTATGATTGGACCCGCCCTTTGCCACATGTCCGCTGGCAGGAAAACAAAATCCGATTAATAGCGGCTAATGATAACCAACGTCAAAATGTACTGCATTATCTGAATGGAGTACTTCGCACCCGTGCAGAAGCTAAAGACGATTCCAACGCCCCCCTGCCCTTACCGCATATTGTTATTTTCTGCACAGACCCGGAACTTATCCGGCGGGAAAATCTTTCGCGTTATTTATCTGAAGCTACCGATTGCGGACTTACTTTTGTTCTCCTGTATGAGTATATGGACCGTTTACCAAATGAATGTAGCCATATTATTCAATTAGACGATAATTATAGCGGATATTACCGCCTTGACCAAAGCCGTGATAAAACATGTAGTATAAACTTTGACGAAATCTCCGACACACTGCTTGAAGATTTATCACGTCAAATCGGAGGCTACATGGTAATGGAACTTGCCACAGGGGAGATTCCGTCATCCATTTCGTTTTTAGAAATGTATGGAATAAGTTCGCTTGACGAATGGGAGCTAAATAAACGTTGGAAAGAAAACCGCGCATATGAAAGCCTTCGCGCGTTAATCGGCATTAGTTCCGGGGGTAAACCTCTTTATCTTGACATACATGAAAAGCAGCACGGCCCACATGGGTTGATTGCGGGAACAACCGGCTCCGGTAAAAGTGAAACAATACAAACGTATATTTTATCACTTGTTATGAACTTCCACCCCACCGAGATTTCTTTAATTCTTATCGACTACAAGGGCGGTGGAATGGCCAATGCATTTCTTGACCTTCCACACCTTGCAGGGACGATAACAAACCTGGGAGGGAGCCAAACCAATAGAGCATTGCTGTCTATAAAAGCAGAGATTAAGCGCAGACAGACTCTTTTTAACCAATTTAATGTAAACCATATTGATAACTATTCCCGCTACTTCCGCGACGGTACGGCTACAGAGCCTATGCCTCATCTCATTATTATCTCTGATGAGTTTGCAGAACTTAAAAAAGAACAGCCGGAATTTATTAAAGAACTTGTAAGTACTGCCCGCGTAGGCAGAAGCCTTGGAGTACACCTTATTCTGGCTACACAAAAACCATCCGGTGTTGTTGATGATGAAATTTGGAGCAATTCCCGTTTCAAAATATGTTTACGCGTACAAGACAAACAAGATTCCAACGAGATGCTTCACCGCCCGGAAGCGGCATTCTTAACCAATATCGGCCGCGCCTACATGCAAATTGGAAATGATGAAATTTTTGAGTTGTTTCAATCCGGCTATTCAGGCGCACGTTACGAGCCCGAAGATACGGCAGCAGATGATGGCACAGTCACTATGATAGCTTTAGATGGCTCTCCGGTGGTTTTGAATCAAAAAAAGAAGGCAAGGTCCATGGACGAGTCAAGAGAGATTCCTACCCAGCTTTCAGCATCCGTGCAGTTTATACACGATACGGCAAAGGCATTGGGAATAGCTTCTGCTCGCCAGCTTTGGCTGCCTGAATTAGAAGAAGGCATGACATTGGCAAATATCCGTGAGTCGTATTTCATAAACGAGGAGAAAGGGCTTGTAGCCCTACTTGGCGTCATTGATAATCCTTCACGGCAATTGCAGTACGGGGCAACCGTTAACTTTTCTAATACAGGAAATTTGTTGATTGCGGGAATCCCCGGTTCCGGTAAAAGTACATTGCTGCAGACCATGCTTTACAGCCTTGCCATGAACTATCCCCCGGAAGAAGTCAACTTTTACGTTATCGATTGTTCCGGCTCACTTACAAAAGTTTTTATTGATTTACCTCATTGCGGCGCGGTTATTGGGGCAGACGATTCTGAACGCATTTCCCGTCTTTTCGGCTTAACACATGTGATGATGAATGAACGTATGCAAATGTTTGAAAAAGCTCAAGTCGGGAGTTATGAAGAATACCGCCTGGCTTCTGACAATGTTCTTCCAAAAATACTGCTTGTAATTGACAACTTTTTTGCATTTAACGACCGCTATTCCATTTATGTTGATGAACAAGTTCTGCCAATTTCCCATGCCTGTGCAAAATACGGCATTCACTTAGTTGTGACAGCAAACCATATGAGCGACATCAAATTTAAACTGCGGCAAAATTTCACAAACACATTAACTCTACAATTGGCCGAACGCGGCGATTATCATGATGCCCTTGGTGTTATGCCGCAATTCTTGCCCCCTGCCGGAAAAGGCCGAGGGCTTTGGAGCAAAGAAACATTTGAATATCAGACCGTATTGGCAGTTGACGGTGACAATGAACAAATACGCGCCGAAAAAATTCGAGCCAACTTTGCGGCGACCGGGTATGCCAATTACAGCGGCTTTCGGGCAAGGCCTTTACGCTCTATTCCCAAAGATCAAATATTCGAAGATTTCATTAAGGAACACGGCAGCAACAATGCCATTGCAATCGGATACAATAAAGATGATGTATCTATCGTTTCTCTGCCACTCGAGTTAACTTACTGTGTCGCAATAAGCTCTTCCGTAAGAAAAGCAATGGAAAGCCTACAGCAAAACATATTGAAAGCCATCGCTTTTAAAGACGCAAAACTTCACTCTGTTTCCCTGAAATACAGCCCCGATCCCACTGCTGCATTTGACGGCATTTACCGTAACGGTGACGACTTGCTAAATTTACTACTGCTGTTAAGGGACGAATTTACTAAGCGTTCTTCCATAAGAAAAGCGCACGAACAGCCGGATTCGGCATTTGCCACCATTCGTGAACAATGTGGGCTGCTATTCGTATTCATAGACAGCATGGATGACTTCTTGAAAGTCATTTATGAAGAACGTGAAGACAACTACTATCCGTTGGTGGAGGTATTCTTCAAGCAAGGCAAAGGGCTGGGATGTTACTTCATTTCCCGCTTTGAACCTTCCGTATACATTAACGGTTCGTTCCGCGAGGCGTATAAGTTGTTTTTAAGCCACGGCTGCGGTATTCATACGGGAGGGCAGTTGGACAAACAGAAACATATAGAAATACCTCTCTTAACCAGGGAGTATACACAAGTACAGGAGATTACAGAAGGCATGACTCTTTTTGATGAGCAACTTATTTCGTTATTTGTTCCAAAAAATCAACCATAGGGGATTTATCCAATGCTTCATATCCATTTGCAAGAATATGATACGCATGCCCTAAAGCAATTGGCAAAGCTTTGCCGTGATTGCTTCGGGCTAGACTGGGATGCACGTATACAGTCCGAGAATAAAACGCCGAAAGAGCTGTTGCAGCAAATAAAATCCGCAGATTTGCCTGCGTTATTTATCATGGAAGACGCCCAACGGAATGTGCTTGATAAAACAGTGGCGGATATTCGTCTGCTAAACGCCCTTCATTATTTGGTGTTACGAATCAACTTCGCTGAAGATGCAGTCCAAGTCCGCCCTGCTTATTACCGCACATGCGGATTTCTGTTAAGCCCAATTAACAGGCAATACCTACAGACACTTCTTGACTGTATTTACAACGACTTTACCGCGACAAACACTTTGTATGGCGGATTCTTTGCATTCAAAATATTGGGTACCGTATATCAAATACCGTATAGTAAAATTTTGTTTTTTGAATCCAACAGCAAAAAAATTATTGTACGTACCGAAGCACAAGAGTATGAATTTTACGATTCCATAGAGGAAATAAGCGCGAATGCCCCTGATTTTTTCCTTCGTGTACATCGCAGTTTTTGTGTAAACCTTCGGCAAATAGATACCCTGACCCCGGCGGATAAGACAATTATCTTGAAAGACGGCTCCTTTGTACCGTTTTCACGCACTTTTAAACAAAAACTTTTGGAAGCTGTAGGAGGATAACTATGGCAATTTCATACTTGGTAAACATTGAGCAATTGTCTGTATTAGCATACTTTTGCAATATCGAATCGTTCCCCGGACTGCCGGAGCTTCCCATTGTCGATGGTGAACGCGGTGAAACACTAATAAAGATTTTGGACGAACAAGGCATGATACACAAACAAAATGACAAAGCTTCTGTCGATATTGTACTTGGGTTCGTACTCGCGAACATGGCAAGCCCTTCTTTGCTTATTAAAACATCAGAAGACATACTGGGCTACTGCAACCGGGAACTTGGCATTGCTGCAAGCCAAGACATGCGTTCCCCAAACAAGTACCGGATAACGCCGTTGCCTGACGCAATAAGCCTGGCGCGTAAACTATGGGGAAACCGCCCGAATTTACAAAAGACAGAGTTTATTGTTCAAACCATGGGTGACAAACCGGAAGTTATGCAGATGAATAAGCCGGAACTAGAAGCATTAATTTCTCGAATATATACGGAGGCAAGACAATGAAAGAAATATTGATTACGTTTTACTGCCCGGCCACATCCAGATCTTATGATTTTTGGGTTACTAAAACAATAATAGTCGCAAACTTAATACAACAGGTTTGTGATGCCATTTGTGATTATGAGAATACGCAAGATATTTTCCCTGACAGGCAATCACTAATTTTGTGTTCTTATTTAGGCAGAGTTGCCTTACCAATGACTTTTTCACTGGAACAGGCAGGGATTAAGGGTGGAGACAAGTTGGCTTTGGTCTGAATTTGATCATAAAATGCATTTCGTTCCATAAAACGTGCATTTCGTCAGGATGATATTCGCAACGCAAAATTATGTATTATACTTGCTTCAAGCAAACGGGAAGGAGGTATAAACAGTGAATATAGCTCGTTGGAACTTAGAGACACTAAAAGATTCCATTCAGCGGTTGGATTCCGAAAGTAACAACTTGACAGACCAACGCGAGCAAATGCGAGTTCAGCAGGAACGAGTTGATGTAAGTTGGCGAAGCCCTGCGGGGCAGCAATTCCAAAATCGCTTACAAGCAGATATGGCAACTATTGACAACATAATCAATCAACTGATGAGACGAATCGAGTCTTTACGGCGAGTACACACACACTATGCAAACTGCGAAAATGAAGTAAGAACAGCACTTGGCAGGTTGCCGGTGTAGAAGAGGTGGAACAATAATGGCGAGAAGTATTTTTGTCGAAAAGAATGAGTTAAGAAGCGCAGTCGGACTCATGGGTGCTATTATCAGGAGCATGGAGGCAATCCAGCAGGCAATTTTACAAATAGATCTCCGTGCCGCAAGTGATTGGCAAGGCAGAGCCGCCGCACAAAATGTAGAAAATTTCCAGACACTAAACGACATGACAACAGATTACCTCGTGGATGCGTATGGAACTAAAAATGCCTTAGATTTGGCCATAACCGCGTATGAGACAACAGAGCAAGGTCAGGTAGCAAAAGTCCAAAATCTAAGCGTACAGGGTATCTTTAGTTAGGAGGTAATATTAAATGGCTTCACCCAGACAAATAAGAGCCAACCCTATTTTGTTAGAACAAGTAGCGGGGGAATTAGATAGAGTTGCGGCGGAAATATCGCAATCCGGGGATCAATTATTACGCTCCGGAAATGAAACTCTTGATGCATGGCAAAGCCAGCTTACAGGGCAATTTATCCAAAGTGTGGGTGCGACCCACACCAAGATTGGTAAACTTGTTGAACAAGTGCGGATGGCAGCAAGTAAGTTGCGTAGTACAGCTGCCGAAGTTAGACGCGTAGAAGCGGCAATTAAAGCATTGCACCAACAGGGCAGGGCATAAGCGCATACTATTTGCGTAGCAAATCATACAAAAACTATTAGGAGGAACAAGAATGGGAAAAATTTATGTAACCCCGGAGCAAATGGATGCTTCAGCAAGGAATGTACAAAATTATGCAGACCAGTGGTGGACTGCCGTAACAAACATTAAGCAGTACGTAGAAGAGCTGAATGCCATGTGGGATGGCAAGGCCAGCGAAGGATTCCGTGCTACTTTTGCACAAGACGCAGCTTATTTTGTAAAACTCTCTGAACTATTAACAGAGTATTATACAGCAATTAATACTGCTGCGATTTATTACGCTGAAGGCGAAAAAGAAATTTACAGCATTGTAACCAGCAGATAATAGAAAAAAGGAGTAGATGACAATGACATTAAAAGTAACCCCAAGTGAAGTATACGCCAAGTCAGGCCAAATTAAAACTCAAAAGGGAATTATGGAAGGCCTTATTGGTCAAATTTATGCCGAAATTACATCACTTCCGGAAGGGGCTTGGAACAGCCAATCTGGCAGGAAATTTGTCGAAAGGTTTGCAAATGTTAAACAAAACAGTCTGCGGACATTAGAAGTTATATATGCGCACGCGACAAACCTCAGCACTGCAGCTCAAAAATATGAAGAACTTGAAGCAAGGCAAGAAGCTAATGTAGGCGGTCTTAGCGATGGGTTCACCATCAGTTAAAGTTTGAATTTTATGGCTGTTATGTAGGCGGCCGCAACATCATGAATAAGATTAACATATAAAAGGGGGCGAATCTGTGAATGGCTTTAGGGTTAACACAACGACCCTTAGTGAAACAAGTGCCGGATATAATGCCGTTAGCAATAGCTTATTGGATTCAAGCCGTCACTTGAAAGCGATACAGGAAACATTAAGCACCCAGACCATTGCTAAGGATATCGTCGAACTTTTAGACTCGACGATATCCTTGGTTAATAACACAGCAATGGAAGCCCGCGAACTGGGGCAGCAATGCGTAATGATAGCAGAAGTGTACGAAAGAACAGAGCGAAAAGTTGCCGCTATGGTAGACGCGCTTCCTCTTGGTACAACTGCGCTGTCAACGCTTATTTCGGCTGCCCAAAATAACTCTGCATTATATCAAGAAGATGATTTTATTAAACAACTTGGGTCATTTACACCTGAAGTGCAAACTCGAGTTAGTACACACCTAAAGCCTGCCGAACCTGTCCTGCTTTGCAGTAACCGCTTACCTTCCGAAGGCTGGCTGATGGACCGCGCAATAAAGGCTACCGTAAAAAATATAAAAGGATGATAGAAAGTGAAAAGCAAATTCTGCTATATTATAATTGGAATCATTATTTTTACTACTTTAGGCCTTACGGTACCTGCGACTACCCGTGCCACAGAAAATACTTTGGCGAACGAGACAAAATCCCTGGGATTAGCGGGAATAGAAATTACGGATGACTACTATGTCAGATTACTGTTGTCGGGGAATATGCCCGTGAATGTAGGTGCCAGGATATCTGACATAGACAGTCTTCCGGAAATTATACGAGTTAAAGATACAGACATAACTGTACGCACGATTTTCATGGTGGATTCCACTATATCTACAAACATATATTATACAAGGTCTAACATAGAGACAATATTAAGCCATCTTATTACTAATAAAGCTTCTTATGAGTTGTTCGCCATTACATATTACGGCGGACGGCGAGAACTGCGATACGTCACCCTTGATGATAATCGTCCGGGTGCTATAAATAATCGAAATGATTTATGTGCCTCAATTGAACGAATTACATGGAGACCATCAAACGATCACACTCACCTCGTCCGTGCAATCCAAATAGCATTATCACATATTCGCAACGACGAAAGTTTTATTTTCAACCAAATCGTAGTTTTTTCTGACGGTATGGATACTACATGCCTCCGCACTTCGGAATATAGGGTGTTGTGGGACAACGTCAGCAATTCCAATATCCCAATATACACAATTGGGTTTTCCTATCCTTCAACCAACGTTAACAGCAGCACATCCGACAGGAGGGCCACGTTCTTAGAACAGTTGTTTAATCTGTCACAGAGAACCGGTGGGCTTTATTACCAATTTAGAACCCGTTCACAACCGGAAACAGTGGCAAGACTTATTGCTGCATTTGAGCCAAGTGTTAGTTATTTAAGAGTACAAATCCCTAATGCATTAATGGATGGCAAAACCCATGAATTAGTATTGTTTAATAGTGACACGAATGAATTGTTGTTTACACATACTATCGTAACACCTGTCTGTAACCATCACTACAGATGTCCAAACTGTGAATCTTGCTTAAATTGCGAAACAGAACTGTCTCCGCACGAAAATGGGTATTGCGAATATTGTTGCATATACAGTTGTTGCGACAACCCAATAATGTGCCTAAACTGCGACAAGTGCCTAAGCTGTGAAACCGAACCATGCCCAAGCTGCGGCAATTGCATGGAGTGTGTAAAAAAAGTATGTCCGCAAGGGTGTTACGACTGTGATCTTTGCTGTGATGGATGTTGCCACTGTTGTAACGAATGTACCGGCTGCTTAAATTGCGAATATTGCTGCGACGAGTGCTTACGTCGGTGCTGGCGATGCAGGCGGTGTTGGTGGTGGTTAATAATCCCGTTGGCTTTCATTATAATTGCAGGCATTGTTATCATAATAAAAAAGCAAAGACCAATGCCATTCATAATTGATGAAGATATATCGGATGAAGTACAAGCCGCTCCTGATTTAAGCTTAGATTATGAACTGACCAGGCCTTTGTTTGATGGCGTACGCCACGGCCAGACTTCTCATTCAGGCGGGAAAACACTTTTCATGATAATTAACGATATCTCTCAACCTCACAAGCGATATGAAATTAAAGTGGAAGCTACTGTAGAAATTGGCCGAAGCCCAAAAAAACCCGGAATAGCAATTAACAATGACAAGAAAATTTCCCGCAGACACTGTTCTGTTACACAGCGCAGGGGCGTGCTTTGGCTTGAAGATTTGGGCTCGGCTAACAAAACATATGTTAACGATGAAGCTTTGGATGCTCCGCGAATGCTTAAAGACAACGATATTCTTACACTAGGAAATACTAGGTTTTTCGTTAGAATTGAAGAACGCTGATAAAGGAGGAATGCTGTGAGTACTTTTACACTAAAATTTGAGCCGCTGGATGGAATAACAGGAAATTTAGGAGCTACAGCGACTAATTTAGACAACAACGCACATCAATTACACGCACAAGCAAACAGATTGGCAGGACAGCAAGGTTTTGGTATTCAGCATTTACAAAGAATACTTATGGGATTGGCCCGTGATACAAGCAAACTAGGTGCTGATGTAAGCCTTATCAAAGAGTTTGTTACTGCGTTAGGCAATGTAACACAATCCCATGAGGATATGGCTTTCCAGGAGTTGTCAGGAGGAATAGAGATTGGTTTCAGAAACCTAAAAGCAATATTGGATGGTTCGCTCATTGGAGGCACGACTACTATTAAAGACTTAAAATGGCGACCCGATAGGTCAATTCCGGGAAGGCCGAAACCGCCTTTCAATGACCTAAAGTGGCGGCCGGGCAATCCAATTACAGCTGTACCTCTTCCCATTAGCGCGCTTTTCTGGCGGCCAACACCCGGCTTTAATCCACTGGAATGGTGGTTTGGAGTAACCGGGGGGCCTCCTCCTACAGGAGGGATTCCGGCGGGGCTCAATGACAGTTTATCTCACCCTATCAGCGCGCTTTTTTGGCGGCCAATCCCAGGCTTTAATCCACTGAAATGGTGGTTTGAGGTAACAGGAGGACCTCCTCCTACCGGGGGATTCCGATAAGGGAGTTGTCAATGAACAACAGCTCAGATTAGTTCAAACAATTGTATGAGGAGAATGTATATGAAAGATTATCTACCAATCGGGTCTGTCGTCCTATTAGTTGACGGTGAAAAAACAATAATGATTTATGGCAGAAAACAAATTCATGGTGAAACTCACGAAATGTTTGACTATGTAGCTTGCCTGTACCCAGAGGGAAACATAAGCGCAGAATACACATACCTGTTTAACCACGAAGATATAGGCGAGGTTATATTTTCAGGATATGTTAATGACGATGAAGCAGAGTTCTCGAATATCTTGAATGAGTATGACAGCTACGATTTTACAACCCCAACTGATGAGGAATTACTGTGAGTACTTTTGCGTTAAATTTTGACCCAATGAACGGAATAACAAGAACCCTGGGAATTGCCGCCACCAATTTAAGCAATGGGTCAAATCAACTGCACGTTCAGGCAAACAGACTGGCAGGGCAATCGGGTTTTGGCATTTCACAACTACAAACAATTATTAATGGGTTAGGCCGGAACGCAAATAGACTAAGTGATGACATAAGTCTTATTGCGGGGTTTGTTACAACGTTAGAAAGTTCAACCAGGACACATGAAAAGATGGCTTTTCAAGAGCTTTCGGGGATGCTGGTTTCGGTAGCAAATGTAGATACAGATGACACTCATTTTTCAGCTTCTTGGCTTTCGGGCGGAAGAGACTTTGGAAATGGATGGAGTACGCATTGGGGTATAGGCAACGTTGCGTATGGTCGAACCTCAAGATCTGTATTTGCTGATCTATCTTTGTTGTCGGTCGGAGCATACTTTAATTATGGTGTTTTTAGTGCCAACGGCAACATACATGTAGGGAGGGTACAAGCAGATGCGAGTTTCAATTTCTTCGAATGGGTTGAAGAATACAAGTGGGATCCAGAAACTGGCAAAATGGTGCGTGTTGCAGGTTTTGATGTTTTTAATGCAGGGGCAAGCGTAAGTGCCTCTGCAATTTCCGGAAATGTTAACATAAACGCTGGGGATGATATGTTGGGGGCATCTGTTGGCGCGACTGGTTCTGTTGCGGGAGCAAGTGCTTATGCAAGAATAAATGTTGGTATGAACGATAGTAGAGAAATAAATGCGTACGCCCGAGTTGGAGCAATCGCATATGTGGCTTCAGGTCGTATCACAAGTGGATTCGATATTTTGGGTATACGAATAAACGGACATGTTGGTGGTTACGTAAAAGGGGTTGGTGCCCGTGGACGCTTTGGATTTTATGATGGTGCCTTTGTAATCGAAGGAAGCGTAGCTGCCTATTTAGGTATTAATGGGGGCATTTCTATCGGATTTAATGACGCAGGATGGCAAGAGGTGACAAACAGGGCAAGTGATGCATTCAACACTACTCAACAATTTTTTAATGGACTATTTGGGAGGAACGCATGAATCATAATAAGGGAATACGATACGAATTTACATTTAGTGAAATGGTATATCTACTTTTCAAGAAGAAAGTATGTCCTAATTGCCAAGAAAAAATGATGAAATTTAAAGACTATAAAATAAGGACAGATTTGTTTGATACTGCCGTTGGTCAACATTTCTTCGAGGCAAATACAGATGTCAAAGACTACTCATACCACTACATTTGCCCTGCGTGCAAATCAAATTTTTCATTATCAGAATTAGCAAAAAGGAGAGGTTAGCATTGAGAAGTTTTTTACCAATTGGTTCTGTAGTTCTGTTAAAAGAAGCTAAGAAAAGAATAATGATTATTGGTGTAAAGCAGCAAGAAACCAATACTGATAAAATCTGGGATTACAGCGGCTGCTTATATCCGGAAGGTATTATTGATTCCGACAGCCTTTTTCTATTTGATGAAAATCAAATAGAAATGCTTTTTTTCATTGGTTTTCAAGATGGTGAAGGTCTACAGTTTCTTGATATGTTAAATAAAAGTAATAGCGAGTAAAGCAAGTTTATGAAGGGTTTGATTTAAATGCCTAAAATAAGTTCTGTCGCGGCAAGCAATACCGGGTATGTAAGAGAGAACAATGAAGATAATTTCTTTTTAAATGGGAAAATATTAAGTACGTCTATTACAGGCACAGCTATCGAAAGTGATAATGCTGATATTGGTTTGTTTGCCGTGTGTGATGGTATGGGCGGAGAGGAATCCGGAGAGATTGCTTCCGCAATTGCAGTTGATACATTGCACGAATATTATCAGAAGGTACTTGACAACTCATCATTCAATGAAGCTGTAAATTCTTATACCAATGAAGCCAATGCACGGATATGCATTGAAATATATAAGAATAACGGCAAGAGGATGGGAACAACGTTTGCAATGTTGTATATTGAAAATAATACTGCTTATGTTTATAATATTGGTGACAGCAGAGTTTATTTATTTAGAAACAATCAACTAAAACAGATGTCCCGGGACCATACACAAATCCGGCAGTTGTTAGAGATGGGTATTTTAACTGCAGAAAAAGCAAAAATACACCCCGAGCGTCATAAAATAACACAACATCTTGGGATTTTTCCTGAAGAAATGGTTATTGAGCCTTACGCTGCCGAGCCGATGTCTATATTAGAGGGCGATATTTTTCTCTTATGCAGCGATGGGTTATCGGATATGCTTGATGATACAGAAATTGAGCAAATCATAACCCAACATCCCAACCCTTATGATACTATAAGTAAATTAATAGAAGCCGCTTTGGCAAACGGTGGGAGAGACAACATAACTGTCATTATATCAAAAATTATTGAATCAACAACGTTGTTATAAAACCAAGAAAGTTTACTAGGTGAACATATGAAGCGGCATTACGGCCCCGGCGATACAGTCCTAAATAATTGGACCTTGGTCCGTCTGATTGGTGAAGGTAGCTTTGGTAGAGTATTTGAAGCAGAGCGTAAAGATTTTGGCAACACGTACAAGGCTGCAATCAAAATTATTACTATCCCATATAGCGAAGCAGAAATAACCAATATCTGCGCTGAAATGGGTGAAGGAAGCGTTACTACGTATTTTCGCAGCTTTGTTGAAGAGATTGTGCGTGAGTTTGCACTTATGTCACAATTAAAAGGTACAGCTAATGTTGTTAGTTACGAAGACCATGCTGTAGTTCAGCATTCTGATGATATTGGCTGGGACGTTATCATACGCATGGAGTTACTGACACCACTATTAGACTACAGTATGAATCAGCCTTTTTCTTCCCAAGACGCAATAAAGCTGGGCATAGATATTTGCCGGGCTTTAGAACTATGTCAAAAATTCAATATTTTACACCGCGATATTAAACCGGAAAATATTTTTGTATCAAGTTTGGGAGATTATAAACTTGGCGATTTTGGTATTGCCCGCACAGCCGAAAGAACTATGACAGCGGGTACTAAAAGAGGTACATATACTTATATGGCTCCTGAGGTATATCGCGGCGAAGTCTATGGCCCCTGTGTGGATATATACTCACTGGGTATTGTTTTATACCGTATGTTAAACGATAATCGAACACCATTCTTACCGGCCTATCCGGCACATATTACCCATAGCGATAGAGAAAAGGCACTCGCAAAGCGTATTAACGGAACGCAGCTGCCTCTGCCTAAAAATGCAGATGGCAAGTTAGCAAAAATTATACTTAAAGCCTGCGCATATAATCCAAAAAATCGATACCCAAGTCCTATAAAAATGCGTCAAGCCTTAGAGGCCATTTTACACCATTCAGAAGACTCTATACCTATAAATCCTTTGAATGATCCTGATACAGACTCGACAAAAAATAACCTGTATGCGCACTTTAGCACAATAAAATTATTGAAAAAAACAGCCACTGTGTTTAGAAAGTTCAAAAAGCCGGAGGCGGAGGTTGTAAAAAGTGAACCTGTTGAATCGGATATGGATGCCACAGAAAGTATTTTGGATGAAGTAGAACCCCTAGCCGATCGGCTAAAATATAAAGCGCGCTTGTACGCGCGTTTCGTAAAGAGCAATTTCCTAGAGCAGATAAAGAAGTACAAGCTGCCGGTTGCCTTTGGGGTTTTTGCTGTTGTTATTGCAGTTTTGGCTATAGTTTTGGTTAGAACGTCAACGTCTGAAGAACTCCAGTCTGGTTGTCTCCCGCCTGATTATCCCACGACTGATTATCCCACGACTGATTATCCCACGTCTGTGCCTCCACCTGTGATAGAACTCGACCTATCAAACCGTAATTTAACTGACTACGATGTTGCGCTATTAGGATTAGAAGATATGGCGTACTTAATAAAATTGGATTTGAGCGGTAATCAAGTCAGCGATTTAACCGTTCTGTCCCGTCTAGCAAATCTAACAACACTAAATTTGAGTAGGAATAATATTAGCAACTTGGCACCATTATACAGATTACAAAATTTAGAGCAGCTAGATTTAAGGTATAACCCTATTGATAACTTGTCGCATGTAATCGGTATCCCATATGTGTTTGTTTCCGATATAACAATCGGTGATAATCAATACAGCACGTCATTGAACGAGCTTCATTTAATAGGCTTAGGTTTAACGGATGATGACATTAAGCCGTTAAGATTTATGCCAAACCTTACAGCATTAAGGCTGGACAACAATCAAATCAGCGATTTAACGCCACTGTCCTATCTTACAGGCTTAACAACACTAAATTTAAGAGGGAATAACATTAGCGACCTAGCACCTTTAGCCGGATTATTAAACTTAGAACGGCTAGATCTGAGGGATAACTCTATTATTAATTTTTCATATGTAATGGATGTCCCATATGTACTTGTTTCCTATATAACAATCGGTAATAATCAGCATTGCGCATCCCTGTACAACCTTGATTTAATAGACTTAGGTTTAACAGATGAAGGAATTAGACCGTTAAGATTTATGCCAAACCTTACTACATTAAGGCTGGGTAACAATCAAATCACCGATTTAACGCCACTGTCCCGTTTAACAAACTTAACAATACTAAATTTGAGAGGGAATAACATTAGCGACTTAGCACCTTTAGCCGGATTACCATACTTAGAACAGTTAGACTTAAGCAGCAATGAAATCAGCGACCTAGCATCTATGTCCGGCCTAGTAAATTTGGCAGTGCTGAATCTCCGGTGGAATAGTATTAGTGACACAACACCTTTATCAGGGTTATCGTACTCGGTATGGTTAGATCTAAGAGATAACTACATTACAAATTGGGGGCCTGTGATTCATGTTTTTGATCTTTGGGGACCAACGTATATTACAATTGGTGATGAACAACATAGCGTATTATCGACCGATCTTAATTTATCCGGCCTTTACTTAACCGATGAAGATATTGTGCCACTGAGACATGTGAGGACTTTGACAACATTAAGGCTGGGCAGCAACCAAGTCCGTGATTTAGTATCGCTGTCCCGTCTAACAAATCTAACAACGCTAAATTTGAACGGTAATAGTATTTACGATTTAATACATTTATCCGGATTGCCAAATTTAGAGCTGATTGATTTGAGTAATAACCAGATTAGCGATTTGACACCTCTGTCAGATTTAGTAAAACTGAGGAGGATTCATTTAAGTAATAATTACATCGAAGACCCAACACCACTATCCGACTTACCAAATTTGCAAATGCTTGATTTGACCAATAACCCCATTATAGACTGGATGCCGGTGATTCACGTTCCCGATCTTAGGGGAATAGGGTATATTTCAATCCGTGGTGAACAACATCGTGTATCGCTAACCGAGCTTGATTTATCCGGTCGTAATTTAACCAACGAAGATATAGTGCCGCTAAGGCATATGAGGAGTTTGAGAACATTAAGGCTAGATAACAACCAAATCAGTAATTTAACATCTCTGTCCAGTCTAGCAAATTTAACGGAGCTGAGTTTGAGAAACAATAATATCAGCGACTTAACACCTTTATCCGGCCTATCAAGATTAAGGCATTTAGACCTAAGAGATAACAACATAACAAATTGGAGTCCGGTGGATCATGTCCCCACTGTATTGGGGCGACCGGTTTCCGTTCCGAGGGTTTCCGTTCCGAGGGTTGTGGGGTACAGCGAGTCTGATGCAAGAAGGGTGTTAGAAGCACGTGGTTTTAGAGTTAGTGTTCGGTATCAGCCGATTGAAAGTGGTGTAATTGGCAGCGTAACTTCACAAAACCCGGCATCAAATAGTTTGCAAGACCGGGGAAGCACAGTAACCATTATCGTAAACAGAATACCTCCTCCTTCTTAAACCCCACAACCAACGCTATAATTTTACCGGGAAACCGGGAAATATATTCGTTATAAATTTTAACTGCATCATTGTAAGCCCTGGCTGCTTCCTCGATTTCCTCCGAGGTTGCCGCCGGGGCTTCTTCATTATCGTCATCATATTCGGTTATTGCATATAGTATGTCGTTTATACTTGCAAGGGCTTCGTCCACTGCGCCGCGCTTTTGCATTAGCCTAAAATGCAGTACCATAGCAATTATGGATACCACCGCCACAACGGCGGAAATTATACCAAACAGGGAGATCATAAGGGTTTACATTTTTCTGTCATAGCGGAAATATGGGCAGGCTCTGTCCCGCAGCAGCCGCCAAGTATGGCTACGCCTTTTTGGGCCATCTCTGACATAAAGTTTGCGTATTCCTCCGGCGAAATAGTATATTTGGGTTCACCGTTTATTGTTTCCGGCAGGCCCGCATTTGGCTGGAATATTACAGGCAAATTTGCCACGCTTAGCAATTCTTCTACAAGTGCGGCGTATGGCTCCAGGCCTTCACCGCAGTTCATGCCAAGGGCATCTACTTGCAAGTCTTGCATAAGTTGTGCCATATGTTGAATTTTTGTGCCGTACATTGTGCGCCCGTTCGGTTCAAAACTCATGGTGACGAAAACAGGCAGGCCTGTTTTTTTTGCTTCCGTTACGGCTATTTCCAACTCCTTAAGGTCCATCATTGTCTCGATAAGTATTAAATCCGCGCCGTTTGCTACGCCGTGGTGAATAGTTTGCGCAAAAATAGCGGCGGCATCTTCCTCGGTAACATCACCGTAAGGTTCAAGCATTAGCCCTGTGGGGCCCATATCCAAAGCTATCCATGCTTTTGAGGAATTAAATGCAACGGCCGCCTTTGCATTTTCCATTGCGGCGGCAATAATTTGCGCAAAATCGGAGTGCTTGTGACTGTACGCACCAAATGTGTTTGCGGTAATTATATTTGCGCCTGCATCTAAATACGCGCGGTGCAGGTCAACCACTGCCTTGGGGTTAGACAAGTTTACAGTAACCGGGTCGCCTATTAGGCCCTGCTTATGAAATTCTGTGCCTGTACCGCCGTCCAGAAATAATTTTTTGTTTTCTAATACGTTGCGAATGTCCATTATAAATTTCCCCTTTGTGTATTTGTTGCGCATAGTATACTCCAATTTCGCACATACTACAAAAGATTTCACACATGCCAAAATTTTAAGGAGTGGAAACTTTATGGGGATAACATCAAAAAAACCAAGAGACCTTCCGGACGAAGTCCAGCCATATCATCATCCAAAAAAATTTGAAACCATAACCGCCTTTGATAACTCTGTCCGCCAACCAAAAACCGGAATAGGGGTGCCGACAGACGAAGCGGTAAAAGAATTGAAAACTTTTATGAATATAAATAAGCAGTAAAAAAAGAGCGGCTATCATTTCGATAGCCTGCTCTTTTTATAGTTCAAATTTTAATTACTGCCTGCGTCACCGCCGATATGAAGGCCGGTGAAAACGTTAGGAGTAGAGTATGGTCTTTCAAGCAGACGCCAGTTTCTTGGGGTAATCAGTTCTGTCCAGGTTTCGTGAACGCCACAGTCTTTCATTTCATGGAAATGAGAGTTGGTTGCTTCTTGAATGTATAAGAAGTACCATGCGTTTTCGTTCATGTTATCCGGCCATCTTACCATGTTTGGAAGCAGGTCTGTTGTGAACTCTGGCAAGCGGCCAAGGGCGCGGTTTACAAGTGCCGCAACTTGGGCGCGGGTAATCAAGTCGTCCGGTCTGAAGGTTCCGTCACCAAAGCCGTTTATCCAGCCTTGTCTGTAAGCTACGTTAATTGCGTTGTGTGCCCAGTGGCCTTCTGTGTCTGTAAAGGTGCTGTTTGTGGCGGTAGCGTTGCCAAGGCCCAGATAGTTAACTATCATCGCGGCAAATTCTGCGCGGGTTACTGCTTGGTTAGGCCTAAATTCTATGCCGAAAGGTATTCCTGCAAACAATCCGCCGCGTTGCATTGTAGAAACAGCATTGTTGAACCATCTTTCCGGTTGAACATCCACAAAAGAGTTTGTTTGTGACCAAATGGTTGCGCGATGCTGGTCGGAAATTAGACGGAAGAATATTGTTGTAGCTTCTGCGCGGGTCATATTTGCCTGCGGACGAATTGTACCGTCTTCCCTGTAACCAATCATGTACGCATAGTGTACCGGGTTGATATGGTCGAAGGTAGGCTCTGTTGGCGGTTCTTCTGTTGGGTAATCCAGATAATATACATCCGTTGGAGGTTGTGGTGGACGCTCCGGCACCCATGGTGACCAAGGAATACCATCCGGAGGCGGAGGCATTACAATAGGATCTTCTGGCGGTGGCTGCCATGGTGGCGGTTCCCATGGTGGTTGCTGCCACGGCGGATTTATATCTACACGTGTACCATCATCACCCGGTGGGAAGTTGTCGCCGGTTACTCTTGCAGTATTCATGACTTGGCCAACAGTATTTGCTGTTACTGTTACTGTAATTGTTACTACTTCACCAGGTGCAAGGTCTCCAATGTCTGCGGTTACCGTACGTGTTGCAGGGTCAAATGTTGCGTTCGCGCTTACACTTACAAATGTTACGCCTGCAGGCAATACGTCTATTACCTCTACGCCTGTTGCAAGTACGCTTCCTGTGTTGGTTACCCTAATTGTGTAGGTGAAATTGCTGCCTACCGTTACCTGTTGAGAAGATGCTGTTTTAACAATTGTTACTATTGTATCTGTTGGGTCCGGTGGAACAATTTCAACCGGTACGTAACAATCATCCGGCGGGAAGTTGCCACCTGTTACTACTGCAGTGTTTTCAATTGTTGTAGGCTCTGTTACCGGGTCAGCTATTACCGTTACTTCGATAACTATTACATCGCCCGGTACAAGAATATCAAGAATAGCTGTGATTATGCCATTAGCATGGCTTGCATTGTCGCTTACACTTACAAAGGTTACACCTGCAGGAAGTTCATCGGTAATTACTAAGTCAAGTGCAGGCCCATCACCTGTGTTGCTAACCACTATAGTGTATCTGAATTCTGTACCTGCCACTATCGGTGAAGGTGCAGTCTTCTCTATGGTTATTTCTGGGCCAATGATTATTACCGGTGTGTAACAATCATCAGGTGGGAAGTTATCACCTGTTATTCTGGCC
This sequence comes from Bacillota bacterium, assembly GCA_009786175.1. The sequence goes on from WQTQ01000237.1 coordinate 26,706, forward strand.
CGGTTAACTACAGGTTCGTCTGTCGGTGGGCCGGCGGTTACTGTTACATAAATTACAACTACTTCACCCGGTGCAAGGTATCCAATGTCTGCGGTTACCGTACGTGTTGCGGCATCAAACGTCGCATTCGGGCTTACACTGTAAAATTCTACGCCCAACGGAAGTTCATCAATAATTACTACGTTGGTTGCCGCTGCGGTACCTCTGTTTACTACTACTATGGTATACATGAATTCCATACCTGATACAACTGTTTCAGGAGCGGTTTTAGTAATTTCGATTACCGGGTATAGCTCATCCGGGTCTATTGTGATTATTACTTCTTCGTCGTCATCATCGTCCGGGAAGTTGTCGCCGGTTACTGTTGCGGTGTTCTCTACAGGGTAGCCGGGTAGTGTTGGCGGGCCTGCTTCTACTCTTACAGTGATATAAACTACTTCACCGGGTGCAAGGCTTGCAACAGTTGCCGTAACCGTGCGCGTCGCAGAGTCGAATGTCGCGTTCGGGCTTACACTTACAAATTCTACGCCCAACGGAAGCACGTCGGTAATAACTACATTAGTTGCCGCTACGCCGCCGGTATTGGTTGCTACTATTATATAGTAGAACTCTGCCCCGGAGTGTACCTGATTTGGTGCATGTTTGGCAATTGTTACTGTTGTTTGCGGCGGGCCAACTATATCTACCGGTACGTAATCTTCATCCGGCGGGAAGTTGCCGCCTGTTACTGTTGCGGTGTTCTCTACAGGGTAGCCGGGTAGTGTTGGCTCACCTGCAAGAACTGTTACCAAGATAACTATCGTGTCACCCGGCGCAAGAATTCCAAGTGTAGCTGTGATTACGCCGTTATTATAGGTCGCATTCGGGCTTACACTTACAAACGTTACGCCTGTAGGAAGTGTGTCGGTAATTACCAGGTTGTGTGCCGGTACGTCGCCGGTGTTTCTTACTATCAACGTGTACGTAAAGTTGGTACCCGTTTGTACTGTTAACGGTGCAAATTTTTGAATTTCAACTGTTGTTTGTGGTGGTGGTATTATATCCACTTCAGCATAATCCGGCTGTGGTTCAGGGAAGTTGCTGTTTTCGCCGCGTCTTACAACTGCGTTGTTGCGTACATTATCTGCTACTTCATCTGCAGTTACCCTTACTACAAAGGTTACAGATTGATTTACATGCAATGTCGGGATTGTTGTTGTCAACTCTCCGTATGCATGTGAGAAGTTAACGCCTGCTAAGTTGGAAGTGGAGCTTACAAAGCTTACTTCGCTTGGCAATTGGTCTGTTACTACCACGTTTGTTGCATTTACATTTCCTGTGTTGGTTACTGTAATTGTGTAGTAGAACTGATTGCCAACCACTACTTCTTCCACAGAAGCGGTTTTTTCTATTGTTACTGTGGTTTGCGGCGGCAGCGGGGTTTCGGTTATATCTACCGGTACTTGCGCAGGCGGCGGATCCGGGAAGTTGCTGTTTTCACCGCCCCTTACAACTGCGTTGTTGATTACGTTATTAGCTACTACATCTGCTGTTACTCTTACTGTAAATATTATTATCTGCCCCGGGAACATCTCCGGAATAGTCGCGGTTAGTGCGCCATTGTCGTGGGCTAAGCCTACGCCTGTCGTATTGGATACAGTGCTTACAAAGCTTACTTCGTTTGGCAGCTGGTCATTTACAGTTACGTTTATTGCAGGTACATCTCCTGTGTTTCTTACTGTAATTGTGTAGTAGAATTCGTTACCAACCTGCACTTGTGCCACTGATGCGGTTTTTTCTATCGTTACTGTAGTTTGCGGCGGCGGCGGGGTTTCGGTTATATTAACCGGAACTCGTGCAGGCGGCGGTTCTGGGAAGTTGCCATTTGGCCCCGGTGCTACTATTGCGTTGTTGATTACGTTATTCGCTACTTCGTCTGCTGTTACTGTTACTGTAAATGTTAGTATCTGCCCTACAAACAAGGTAGGAACGGTTGCAGTCAACACACCGTTGTAATGTGTGAAGTAAACACCATACAAGTTGGATACAGAGCTTACATAGCTTACCTGGCTTGGAAGCTGGTCTGTTACTATTACATCGGTTGCAGGTGCGGTACCTGTATTTCTTACTGTAATTGTGTAGGTGAACTGATGGTGTACCTGCACGTTTGCTACTGACGCAGTTTTTACTATTGTTACTGTGGTTTGTGGGACATCGGTTATTTCTACTTCCGCCACTGCCGGTGGAGGTTGTTGGAAGTTACCGTTTGGCCCCGGTGCTACTACCGCACTGTTAACTACACTGTCTGCTATTTCGTCTGCTGTTACTGTTACTAAAAAGGTTACAGATTGACCAGGGAACAATCTTGAGATGTTTGCGGTTAGTACACGGTCGTTGTGTTCGAAGTTTACACCGGCCAAGTTGGATGTGGATCTTACAAAAGTTACTTGGCTTGGAAGCTGGTCTGTTACTACTAAATCTATTGCTTCCGTTTCGGTACTTGTGTTTGTTACTGTAATTGTGTAGGTGAACTCGGTGTTTATCTCTATTGTTGGTGCTGATGCGGTTTTTGTTATCGTTACTTCGGTTTGCGGCGGTATCGCGTCTACAACATCAAAATATGCATCGCCACGGTCAATTTCTTCCATATTGTCGTATAGTCGCGCGATATTTGGAATTCTGTATACATATTCACCGTATACATAGATCGGAGTCGCCGGTTTTGCATTAACGGTAACATTGAAGGTGATTGTTGTATTGCCCGCAGGCAGCCTATTAAGTGTAATCCATAGTTCGTTATTGTTGATTCCGCCCATATAATCCGTATTCCAGTTAAAGGCGTTACCTTGTGCATCATAGATGCTTATCGTGTTGTTTACGAATGTCAAATATGGTGCCAGTTGGTCTACAATTGTAAACGGCCTGTACAAGGTTACATCGTTCGGGTTGTTAACAATTAGTGTATAGGTAACTGTAGTGCCAACAACAGCTTGTGCTGCAACACTTTTTGTAATCGTTGGTGTGTCACGTGGCGTAATTTCAACATCAATCGGAGGTGTTGGAGTTCCGGGGGTGCCGTCATTATTAACGGTAAACGCTACGTTGCGTACGCCGTATATGCCCGGTGCAATTTCATTTTCCAATGCGGCTTCTCTTCCGATTACTTCAAACATAATGTCAACATATTCGCCTGCCGGTATTGCCGGTAGAGATACGCGAAGCTGTCCGATTAGACCCGGTATGCTAAACTGTTGCACAAGCGGCAGTACACCGCCAAAGGTATAACCCGGTGCAGCATTACGCACTGCAGGTACGCCGTTAATGCGTACACTGCCTTGTACAAAATCTACAAGGTATAGGTTTATATCGTCGCCGACAACTTTGCCCGCAGGGATAGCAACCGTCGCATGATTATTTGTTACGCGCAGACGATATGCAAATCTTACGCCAACTTCTACTGAGTGGTTAGCAACCGGTACAAACTCACCATAATCGTTAATGTAACCTGCTTCTTTTGACAGATGTGCCAAAACAGGTCTAAAGTTGGCTGCAAACTCTAGGTCTACGGCACCGGTTACTATCATTTCTTCAATTTCCGCAGGTGAAATTGGATTGCCATTGTGTGTCCAAGGCGTTTCCACGTAAACTAGAGTCACTGTACACCAGTGCGTTTGGTAATAAGGTTCCCAGCCCGGGTTTGCTTCCACAACAGGAACTACTCCAACGGGGTCACCTTCTCTTACAACTCTTGTATGAATTGGAGCACCGTCAACTGTGCCGCCTTCAGGTGGGTTGGCATAAAATAATACGCCATGGGAATATGGTACAGGGGTAACTTCTACATCAACCGGAGGTGTTGGGGTGTGAGGGGTGCCGTCTTCGTCTACGATAAATGCCACGTTGCGTACACCGTATCCGCCCGGTGGGTTAGGCAACGGGTTTGTTGCCGCTGCAGGAAGTGCAGTTACGCTGAATTGGATTTCTACGAAGTGGTCAGGATTAATATAAGGAAGAGTTACACGCAATTCACCTATCGGAGCAGCAGCTGTGCCTCTCAATCCAATTACATAATTTGGCAATGGAGTAGCAAACACATTTCCATTTTCATCAAATACGGTTACGGTAAGGCTTCCTAAATTCCATGAAACCAAACGCAGGTCTATATCGTCGCCTATTATTAAACCGGCAGGTACACGTTGCGCAGATACACTTTCACCCGGGTGACGTGCTGTTATGGTATAGGTGATGGTGTCGCCAACTTCTACTGTATCAGGTGTAGCTTCTTTTTCAAGAATTATCGGCGGTGGTTCTAATACTTCTACATTTGCTTCTGCATATTGATCCGGGTCACCGTTTACAATCCATGCACGGTTAGTAATTGTTCGTCCGGCAGCAGCTTCACGTATTTCTACATCAAAATGTACAACTGCACTACCACCGGCAGGTATTGATGCTATAAATATACGCAATTCGCCGGTTGATGACATTGTATGGGTAGCTGGCGGAGTCGAGTACGGATACGGAGTATGAACCGTATCATCAGCATAGAAAATTGTTGCATATAAACTGAATGGAGTTACCGGCAATACATAGCGCAAATCCAAGTCGTCGCCAACAACTGTGTAGCCCGGTACTGCTTCGGCATCATTATTATTTTGTATAACGACGGTGTACGTGACAATGTCACGAATTTCTACGCCATAAAGGTTTACTTCATTATTTTCGTAGTCTGCGTATTTATATATTCCCAATGGCCATGGGTCAACTTCGAATCTTACAAGGAATTGACCGTTTTCCGGACGGTCAACTATATAGTCGGTACCCGGAACACGTATGCCGCCCAGCCAAACATTACCTATTTGCCATTCATCCGTGGCGTCATTCCACTGCATACCATATTGGTACACCCTTACCAATACCTGGTGCTCGCCGGCAGACAGGCCCGGCTTTGGCCTAATGTCAATGCCGTCAAAGAGACTGCCTGGAGTAGAATAGGGATCCATTGCGTCTGTAGTATATTCATAACCAATGCTTTGCCATATCCCCGCCACATATTTTACAAATTCGAAATCTCCACCAATGGGTAAGCGTAGGGTTATAGGTGTAATTGAAAGGTGTTCCGGTGGCAGTGGTGGCACATGAACAATTGTCCTGTTTCGAAGGTATACGTTATGTGTAAAAGTGGGTATAGCATAATCGTATGCACCAAAAAATGCATTTGTACGGTTATTTGGATCAAGCACATGAGCCGGAGGTGCATCATATGCGGGGGTATAGTTCAGGTGAAGGTCACGCATCTCAATATCCACCGAGGCAACACGGGCTCTTATGACATCAATATGACGACTTGTATGAATACTTGGGATGACAGCTTTGTAGAATCCACCATCCGGTATGCGCTCTAATTGACCAACCAGAAGATTAGCTGTCCACATTGACCAACCGGCATTACAATAAAAATGCAACACATGTAAAGCAAATCCGGGGGTTGCCGGCCAATGTACAGTTATGTCTCGATTAGTACCAGTAAAGTTGGGGTCGTTATAGAGTGGGTCACAAATCCACACCAAATCTCCAGGGAAAGGGTTGTTAGGAGGGAAACCGTCTCTACCCCACGTTGTGGTAACTGACGGCGCATTGCCGGGGTTGGGACAATTGCAAAAAGCCGGCGCATTAAGCGGCATAACCCCCGACATCACAAACTCATGCTGCGCGCTTGGCTCGTCATGTCTTGCGGTGTCTGATTCTGTTGGTGCGGTTGCACTGTCAAGTTCCGCATGGTCGCTGACCACATCGCGGTAATCGCTGGGGTGCGTTGGTTCTTGCGTTGTGCTGTCACCCAATTCCGCCGCCATGGCAGCGATGGGGCTCATTACCATAATCAGTGCGATAAGCAACACTAATAATAGTCGCAAGCTCTTTTTAGTTTTTCGTGTCATCTTTTGACAACTCCTTTTATTTTTCTTTATTTTATTTTACATTGAAAATAAACAGATTAATAACGCCCATCAAGAGTTATAAGTTAAAAACGCAGTTAAGTTACACTCCCTTAATGTGGCGTATACAAATAGATGGCGTATACAAATACACAGCGTATACAAATATAATGTAATTTGGGTTTTATTACGATAAAGGTTGCTAAGTGTTAACCTTAATTTTTCTCGTTCTAGTTTTATAACAAAAAAACCACTTGTCTGGCAAGTGGTTTTTGTTTACAAATTGCTAACATGTCGCTGTTATTTGTACAATTATATACAAAATTTTCTACAGATGGAAATCCTCTGTGGATTTTTACCTTTTTTTACGTCAAATGCCGTTATTTTTTCTGTATACTTGTTTCGTTTTCGTCAATGTCTTACTTGACAATACCCTAAGGCTCTTAACCTCTTTTTGTGTTAGATGCCGCCATTTCCCCTTCGCAAGGTTATCAAGCAAAATGCCGCCTATTTCAACTCGTTTTAGAGTTACTACTTTATGGCCTATAGCCTCGCACATATTACGTACTTGACGGTTACGGCCTTCGTGTATGGTTATAAGCAATTTCGCATTTTTTTCGCCTTTGACAGGTGGTTGTTCAATCAACTTTACCTGTGCAGGGGCGGTTTTTTTACCTTCCAGCAATATTCCCTGCCTAAGTTTGCGCAAATTTTCCGGCGTTGGTACGCCTTTCACCACCGCCAAATACGTTTTTTTTGTCTCGTGCTTTGGGTGGGTTAGTTTTTGTGCCCATTCGCCGTCGTTGGTCATAAGCAAAAGGCCGCTGGTGTCCTGGTCTAACCTGCCAACGGGGAACAACCGCACATTTGACGGCACCAAATCCATAACAGTTGGGCGGCCAAAAGGGTCTGTTACGGTTGTAACAACCCCTTCCGGCTTATGAAGCATGATGTATACTTTTTGCCCTGTAATTTCAACCGGTTTACCGTCAACTTCCAATAGGTCACGCTGCGGGTTGGCTTTCGCCCCAAGTTCTGTAATAACTGCGCCGTTTACACTAACCCGCCCGTCGGTAATCATTTCTTCGGCTTTCCTGCGGGAAGCAACACCGGCCATAGACAACCATTTTTGCAAACGAATTTCCATTACTTTATGGCCTCGCCCGGCTCTTTGTCGGGGAGGATTACATTAAGTAAAACGCCCAGCACTACAGCAATGGCGATACCCAGCCTGTCTACGGGTACATTGGTAGAACCTATTGTAAAAGTTATTGGGTTGCCAAAGCGCAGTCCAAGGCCAGTTACAAGCATAACCGCCACAACTGTAAGGTTTTTTGTCCTGGCCATATCTATCCGGCTTTCCACCAGGTTGCGGATACCAACCGCGGCAATCATACCGTATAGCATAAATGACGCACCGCCGATTATAGCATTTGGAATAGAATAAATTACTGCCGCAATTATTGGCGAAAAGGCCAGCAGCGTTGCAAATATCGCCGCAATTTGAACTACCCGCGGGTTAAAAATACGGGTTAGGGCAACAACGCCTACGTTTTCGCCATAAGTTGTGCTTGCCGGGCCGCCGATAAAGCCGGAGAAGCAGCTTGCAACACCATCACCGATAAGTGTGCGGGACAGGCCCGGGTCTTCGACAAAGTCTTCGCCTGTTATGCTGCTTAATGCAACCATGTCCCCAATATGCTCGGCAATGGTAGCCAGCGCGAAAGGAATCATAATTAAAATAGCCACAAGGTTAAAACGAGGCAGCATGAAAGGCGGTAAACCCACAAGATTGTTGACAATTCCTTCTGCCCCGCCGCCGCTTACCCTTGTTAATGCGGCAGAAAAATCAATTATTGCAGAACCGTTTGCGTTGGTCATCCCCGCTGCATTTAAGATAAGAGCAAGTACATACGCCCCTGCAATACCAAGCAGTATTGGTATAATCTTAATCATTCCCTTACCCCACGATGACGCAATTAGGATAAACGCCAGTGTGGCCACGGCAAGCAAAATATTTTCGCCGGATTGGTTTATGGCGTGGGGCGCAAGCATTATCCCGATAAGAATAACCGTTGGCGCGGTAACAATTGGGGGAACAAATTTCATGAATTTTTTTACGCCCACCAGTTTAACAACAAGGGCAAATATCAGGTACATAAGCCCGGATACCAAAATACCGCCTGTCGCGTAGGCAAGGGTAGCGTCCCTAAATACCGTAGGGCTTACAAGGCTGCCGGCAGACATCCCGTGCATGGCCTCTTGAATGCGCACATACCTGGTGTCACCTACCATTTCCACCACCGCAGGGAAAATGCCTGCCGTTGGGTCGGTAATAAGCCTTATACCAACCAAAAACGCAAAGGACGACCCCAGAAACGCCGGAACACGCCCCTTAGCAAAAAAGTGAAAAATTAACGTACCAACGCCCACGCCCACCAACGTGACTTGCACACTTAGCCCGCTTAGCAGCGGTACAAGGATGGTGGCCCCAAACATGGCAAACATGTGCTGCAAGCCAAATACGGCCATTTTGGGGTAACTGATTCTTTGTTTTTTTGTCATTGTACTGTTCCCTTCTTATTTTTTTACCCCCTGATAGCGTAACTGAAAAAGGGTAGATAATATTTTCGAAAACAAAATATCATCTACCCTTGGCAGGAAAATTAATTTTATGTGATTTAGTCCGTCGCATAAAAGCTGTGCTTGTATTTTGAATATACAACATTGCAAAGCCTCCTCCAATTATGCCGGTTAGGGGTGATGCATGACGTATTTGTGTCAAGCAAGTTGGAACTATAGCATAATCGTGAAGTTAGTGCAAGGGGGGCGGAGTTGGGAAAAATTGAGAAACTTTTCATAAGATTATAACGGAATGATGAATGAGCTTTGCCGCCGCAATCTTATGAACATGGGCTCTGAATTTTTTACTTAAAGGTAACTACATGTTATGCTTTACTACCTAACCCATGCCGCGCTTACCCATGCATGTGAATTAATTCCATGACTAATCCTATACCACCCGGAAACCCGACCGGTAATAGTCACACGTGCACCATTTGGAAGCGAACCTATTGCCAATGAAGCAGTAGTTGGGGCACTACGGACATTAAGTGTACTTCCCGCACCGACATTAACAGTCCTAGTTCCGGACGCGGCGGTAATTCTAACGATATAATTTCTGTGAACCCAACCGCCGCCGCCGACATAAGCCCAGGTACCATTATAGCGGCTTACTGTCAAGTGACGTCCCATACTTACTGTAGTCAGAATACGAAAGTTAGTACCGGCTCCGGCTCTTACGTTTAACACATTTACTACAACGACATAATTATTACTTGTTGATGCACTAACATTTTGCGGAACTATGCTAAATAACATACTTACTACCAGCATAGCTACTAATAACTTACATGCTTTGTTCATTTGATATTTTCCTCTCTTTGCCTTACGGCTTTTTTGTCTTTTGTGGTTTCCACATAAAATTTAGAACCCATGTTCATAAGATTGCGGATCTTAACAAAAATTCGTTGTTTCATACGCTGCTCCCTTCTCTGACACGAAGTATAATGCATAATTTATCGGGAAAATCACTTTCCTGACGAAATGCATGTTTACGGGAACTAAATGCATTTTATGTAGTTGGACAACTAAAATAGCCCTCGTCTGCGTGTCGGTAATCTAACGCAGAGAGGGCTGTTGGTTTTATAACGGTTATGGGTACTATTCAAAATACCTTTTGTATTGTCACATACAGAAGAAAACTATTGATAGCGCACCTTAGGATATTCACGGTTGGTTCCAGTTGTTTAGTATTTTAAACTCTTTTAACTCGTCTTGATATCTCTGTGCGTCATACAACTCCATGATACCTATGATTGGGTCAAATGAGCCATCAACTTGAAAAAGCAGTACTACGTGGCGCCTAGATTCCCCATCCCATCTACCCCAACCCGTATATATGGAGCGACCATAAATATCAGACTTGAAAAAGATGGTTCTATTTGAAGGACGCCCTAGGGCATCTTCCCCAAGAGCTGTACGATAAGCCTCGCTTAATGTGCGATTATCTATTGGCCCTCTTTCTTTACTATGAACGATACGGGTGCTTATGGCATTATCTATTTTTAAAGGCTGATTCCAGCTGTTACGGATTTTGAAATCATTGATCTCATTATAAGAAAATGGAGATTCCTCGAAGCGATATCCGCTCACTACATTTTCTGCAATAACTCCATCTGTGTTACTGGTACTTGTCCTGTATGATATTTCTAAATCATCAAAAATCAAGTACCCATCCTCAAAATTGATCCAGGGTAAAATTGCTCTTTCAAATGAGATAAAATTATTGTGTGGATAAAAGTAAACATAATCTCCATCCGTCTTTTGACTTATTAAGAGGTTATACGTACTTACCATACTGCTTTCGAAGTAAAAAAACAATTTTCTGCCAAAACTATCCACTGCAACCACATCTACATGAGGAGACCTGCCTCCTAAGTGACCTGTTTGCCCTAGCAAAGAGTTAATCGCAACAGTATACAAATCCGGATAAGATCCTTGATAGGAGTTTCGTGGCATAGCTATAACACATCCTGTAGCTAATACCAAAATCATATTAATCATTATAGTTGTTGCTATTTTTGTCTGTCTATTAAACACACTATCACCCAAATCTCTATTTTTATATAATTACGCTACTTTGTATCTTCATACGGTAATACAACACTATCAAATTCCGAGCTGTGAGGAATTAATATACGTAGCAAGTACCTAGATATATCAAAATGACTTACGGTTGTTAAAAAACTCCAGTATAGATTAGCTAGAGCTATCTCATTGTCTGTAGGAGTAATATTAGGATGACTAATTCCAGCTCCCATATCAGCACTTACTTCCCAAGGCATTCTATGGTGTTCAAGTGGAATGAATGGGAGTGATGAAATTACAGATGGTATTGCAATTCCTCTGATATATGTGAGTAATCCCAATTCCCTTAACTGGTCTAAGTGGGCTCGCTCATGCTGTACAATATAAGTCCTATTCTCGTTTGGATTGAGAATCATAATACCAAAAGACGCTGACGAACCATTTGGCAGAGGAGCTCTGATCACAAGTTGCCCTCGGTAAATAGAAAAAAAGTTCGAATCCAGTGTCACTTGTGGGCATGAATTATTAAAATCGAAATTCCTTACATCCTGCACTAAATTTGTTGCTACATCAGCTACAGTGTTTACACCATCAATTATCCTGTTGCCTACAGTGTTTGCAGCATCAATTACCACATTACCAGCATCTCTCACCCATTGTGGCCATAATCCATTCAAATCTACTAAGTTCATTGGATTATTCCAACAATAGGCATATTGGTTAAGTGTAAATGGCGCTTCTATGAACCCTTTAACCAGGTCCTCACTAACAAACCGTCCCGTATATGCATCATACTCCCTTGCTTGGGCATACCACGTACCGGCCACGGCATCCCACTGATACCCGGTAAACCCAAACGGCTGCGTATCACCGGTTGACGAATCGTACAGCATATTTCCAAATTCATCATACCCATACGCATCCTGTCTCACACGGGACGGGCTGCCCAAGTCATCCAGCAGATACTCTTCATTGCCACTAATTCCGCTTGCAAACAGGATATTGTTATCCCATACATAATCCGTTCCGTCGCGCTCTAGCAGGTTAAAATACTGCTTTGTTAAATCCAATACATCATCTATCTGCTTGGTTGGGTTTAAGCCGGTACTCTTGCCAACACGATGGCCTAATCCGTTGTAACGATAAACTGCTTCAAGTCCCGTTTCGTGGTTAATTGCCTTTTCTAAACGGTTAAGCGCACCAAAATGATACTTATTCGCCAACGCGCCGTTCTTATGCACTTCTGTTAAATTGCCGCGCCTATCATAAGAATATTTCTGCTGCATTCCGGCGGTGTCTACAGTTGAAACCAGCTGGTTAAGCGCGTTGTAAGAGTATGATGTCCGCATTTCGCCCGCTGTCATTTGTATACGGTTGCCAAAACCATCGTATTCATACCCTCTTAATAGGTTACCATCTTTTGACACTTTATGCAAACGATTTAGTGAATCATACGCATAAGAGTACACGCCGCTCTCTTCCGGAAGGCCGCGCCGCTCTTTTGTTATCCCAGTTTTGTTGCCCATTTGGTCATACTCGTATAGATATTTATCCTGCAGTCCGTCTGCATTCCAATGGCTAAGTTCGCGTAAACGGCCTAAGTCATTGTATTGATATTGTGTCTTTGCTCCGTTTGAAAACACCTTTTCAACTAAGCGGCTGTGATTGTCGTATTGGTACGTTGCTTGCATGTCTCCGTCGTCTACTTTTGACAGCCTTAAAAATGCGTCGTACTCGTAGTTAACTTGTTTGCCGCTTGGATATGTCATGCCGCGACGCTCGCCAGAGTTACCCCACGTGTATTCCACAGCTTGGTTTTGATGGTTTATAACCTTAGTTGTGCGGCCTAGCTCATCCATTTCAATTTGTGTCAGCCCAAGCCAGTCTTCCACTTCTATTAATTGCCGCAACGGGTTGTAAGACAACTTCACTTCCCGCCCGTCTGCATATTGAATTTGCCCAACATCACCGTGGGTGGTGTAGCCATACTTTGTTAAATAGCCATCTTTGTCAACTTTCTCGATTAGTTGGCCCCGTACGTCATAACGGAAGCTTTCTTTTTGGCCCAGTGCATCTGTTATTTCCTCTACTTGACCCATTAAGTTTCTGCTGTAGCGTGTAATATGGTTAGCTTTTTCTAAATCCGCGTCCGGGCCTAATTGCCCTGCTTCACCTTGCCTTACTTCTATCAGACGGTCACGTTCGTCATAGGTATACGCAGTCTGGTTGCCAAGGGCGTCCGTTACCTTAGATAACTGACCTGTGGCTGTATATTCATAAACCGTTTTATGCCCGTTTTCGTCTGTCATGCTTGTTACGTTAGAAACAGCGTCATAGGTATAATGTTTAGCTGCACCGGCAGAGTCTGTTATTGTTACTATACGGTTTAAGCTGTCGTACTCGTAGGACAATATTTGTCCTGTACGTGTGGTGTACACTTGTAAATTTCCGCCTTTGTCGTACGAACAGTGTTCTGTATTCCCGTCGGGGTAATGAACAGCCTTTAACCGACCTCCCAATTCATACTCGTACCGTGTTTCAAGGCCAGACTCGTCTGTGACGGTAGATATTTTGCCCAGTGGAGTGTAAGTGTATTTGCGGCAATCACCCAAGGGGCTTTTTTCTTCTACAAGTTGGCCTGCCGCGTCATAGCTAAGATACACGGTATTCTCTATCGCGTCCGTTACACTTGTAACCTGTCCGATAGAATTATACGTGTAACGCATCTGCCCGCCTTCCGGGTCTGTTACTTCCACTAACTGCCCATTTGCGTTGTAGGAAAGATTAGTTTTATTGCCTGCCTCATCTATAATTCCTGTCCTGTTACCATTCGCGTCGTATTGATACCGCACGGTACTGCCATCCGGTTTTTGGACACACTCTAACCTATTTAATCCGTTGTATACGAATTTTGTCTCTGCGCCGTTTGGTTCTATAACTTCTGCTAAATTCCACATTATATCGTAATTTAATACTGTTTCTCTGCCAAGCTGATCAATTAGTTTCGACGGACGGTTTAATGCGTTATATTCATACCGGATTCGCCCGCTGTCAAAGTCCGTTATGCTCGTTACTTTATTAAGCTTGTTGTAAGAATACGCACGAATATCCCCTGCAGCGTTCTTCACTTCCAGGATGTTTCCGGCCTTATCGTATTTGTAATGTGTCTCGTTACTATTTCCGTCTATTGTAGAAATTACACGGTTTAATTTGTCGTAACGATACTTTGTTACAATTCCTGTGCCGTCTTTTATCTTTGTAATATTACCCCGCTTATCATACTCTATTATACTTTCGGAACCGTCCGGCATGGTAAATGTAGTTACTTTACCTTGCTCATCACATACAAAGCCTGTTTTACGCCCCAGTGGGTCTGTAATTCCAAGCATGTTGCCGCAGCTGTCATATTCTAAGACAGTAACTGCCCCTGCCGGGTTTATTATCCGTACCGGCCTGTTTAACTCGTTGTATTCTATCGCTGTGTTATTGCCAAGCGGGTCTGTTGACGAAGTCATGTTCTTATGGCCATCGTATTTGTACTGCCATGTATTTTTATTGCGGTCTACATATTTTGTACGGTTATTATCCTCGTCGTATTCAAAGCTTTCTTCACTGTCTGCGTATATGTTTTTTATGCTGCGGTATTTATCATCCCGCAGATACTCTATTTTATTTCCGTTTTGCTCTGTTACTGTTGTCGATAGGCGGTCATTGTCATACTCCAGATACGCAACGCCGCCGTCCGCCATGTGCTGAATTGTTGTACGTCCGCTTGGGTCATACTCGTTCCTTACTACATCTATTCCCAATGGGTTTATTATTTTTACCATATTGCCCTTAAGGTCGTACTCATATTCATAAGACGCACCTGTAGGATGCACTACTTCAACTAACTTGCCGTCGTTATATTTAAATGTTACTTGGCGGCCTACATGGTCTGATACACCGGCAATGTATCCATCTTCTCCATAAGTGAAGTTAAGGCTGCCGCTGTCGCTACTTACCTTTGACAATAAATTTTCGTAATACTCCAGCTGTATTTTATTGCCGTTTGTATCTGCGATACAGGTTAGGGCCCCATTTTTGTTAAAATGATATTTGTCCATGCTTTGCAGTGTTAAGCAATAGCTTACTTCATCATTTTTTACTGCTGTTAACACGTTGCTGCGCCCTGCAGGCGAGGTGTATGTGCCATCCTCTTTACGGGTATAAGTTTCCACATGACCATCATCAAATGTTATGTGTACAAGATTTTCGCTTTTAACAAGACAGATATTGAAATTATGTGTCCAATTTTTGCCGATAGTACTGTCATACTCTATAATGGCATTATAAAAACGTGTAAAGCCAAGAGAATATCGCCCCGGGATACTTATGTCTTCTTTACTGTAATAAAAGTTGCCTGTGGCAAGGTTTATAGGATCCAATCCTGACACGCACCACTGCGGACCGCCCGTAATACCTGCAAGCAAGTTACTGGCCCAATTACGAATATTGTCTAAAATTTGCATAAACATAGCTGCCGCACCTTCAAGCATAGAAAGCGTCAGGCCTTGCGGCAGGTTACCGGCCAGCTCTTGCCAGGCCAAATTCTCATGTGTTACAACAGAATCCTTTAAAGTAGCCAGAAACTCTGCCGTGGCATTGGCATCATCTCTGCGGAGTTCTGCAGCTCTGGCGCATTCGTTAATGAAAAACTGTATGTTGGAAATACCGAAACCTTGCTGGCCGTTAAGCCTGTTAGCCTCACGTCGTAACTGAGAAGCACTTGTGTTTAGCATATCGCCCGCCACCCTTACACGGCTTGCTATGCCTTCTATTTCGTTATACCTTAACATAAAATCGCTCATTGGACTTGCTCCTTTAAAGTGTTTTCGTTTATATCGCAAGTATAATACATATTTTTACGATGTTATTTTGGTCCTGACGAAATGCACGTTTAAGGGAACAGAATGCATTTGGTAAAAAACAGGAAAAATTGTTTTACCCATTGACTGTATCCATTACACCTGCTAAAATGCACTCACAACACTTTTTACGAATATCGTAAAAAGTCAGTACATAGTTCTCCCTTACCGTTAATTGTTTTGAAGGATGTGGCTTTAAATGTTGGATAAAGTCAAGCAAAATAACATAAAAAACATTTTAACCATTATGCTTTCCCAAGGGGCAAACACAAAGGCAAATATATCATTTTTAACGGGGTTAAGTAACACCACCGTTTCTGACTGTATAAACGAAGTGCAGGCAATAAATTTTGTAAGCAAAACGGGGTTTGAACAGCCAAGGGGCGGGCGCCGGTCGGCAATTTATCAAATTAACAGGCAATACGGTATGTTTCTTGGTATTGCCGTTCTAAAAGACAGTATCTTTTTCACGCTTACAGACAGCTGTGGCAGCATTATAGAATCATTTTTCTATGAAAAGGGAAAAGAGGCGCGTATTCTTTCTATTTTCAAAGGCATAGAAAAGGCCTGTGAAATGGGGAAAATTCTGGCCATTGGTATTGGTGTCCATGGGGAGGTAGATTACCAAAATCAAACACTTATAAGCAGTATGTACGATAATTGGAGCAATGTGCCGTTAAAAGAACTGATAGAGCGAAGATTCCGCATTGTCACTTATCTAGATAACATTGCAAACCATTTAGCTGTTTGGGAAAAAATTATGGGCAGGAAACATCAAAATTTCCTTTGGGCAAATGAAGAACCCGACATAGAAAAGCTGGGGGTAATTTTAAACGGGTCGGTACTTCGGGGGCAAAAAAACATGTGCGGCCAGATAGTAAAAGATAAAGAATCCCACAGCAAAGAAGCTTATCTGGCAAGCTTACAGAACATTGCGCAGTTCTTGGATGTGGAATGCATAATCCTGGGCTCTGACAGAAGTTGTTTACAAGAGCCGAACGAAACGGAAGGCGTTATTCCAATATACAAAGTAAAAGCAGGACCAACTGAAACCGCAGGCGCGGCAGCAGTTGCGGTACAGCTGGAGTGGTTTTTTTCAATACTAAGGCGGGCAGAGCCCAATTGAGAAGAGGTAGCCTATGGAAAAAATTTTGTTTAAAAAGCCAATGAGCTTAATTGTTAGTTTGTACGCGAATGACTCGAATCTGGTAGAAGCGGCATGGGATAACGGCGCAGACATTGTAAAAGTACACATGAATGTTCACCATCATGCCAGCGGCACTTTATTTGGGAATTTTGACGCAGAGCAAGACTTTTTTCGTCAAACCATAGCAGAGAAGCGCGGCCCTGTGGGTATTGTAGCCGGTGGGGACATCCAAAGCGTAACAAGGGATTACGAAAAAGCGGCATATTGCGGTTTCGATTTTGTTTCGTTGTACGCACAGCACATGCCTGCCCGTTGTTTAACCGACAAGCGTATGTTACATGCCATGGCATTGGATTATCGTTTCCCGATAGACATGGTTCCTTACCTGCCCACAGATATATTAGAAGTTGCCATAATAGACCCAAATGGCTATGGACAACCCTTAAATGCATTGGATGTCGCCATGTACAGGACAATTGCGTCAAAAACCAATTTGCCGATGGTAATCCCCACACAGCGCAATATTACGGTTGCAGACCTTCCGCAGTTAAAAGAGGCAGGTGTTGCCGCTGTAATGATAGGTGCAATAGTAACGGGCAAAACCATAGATAGTTTAAAAAAATCCGTAACTGCTTTCCGTGAAGGGATTGATAAGTTGTGACAATTGGAATTTTGCCGCTGGATTCAAGATCTTGTAACAGTATTTTTCCAAGTTCACTTGGCACTTTTGTCGGTATTGAATGCCTGACACCGCCGCCCGAAATTATGGATTATTTTTTTCAAGCCGCAGATTGTGAAGGGCTAATCTCATGGCTTTTAGAAACCGCCCCCTGCTGCGACGCGTTGGTAATTTCATTTGACATGCTTGCGTACGGAGGGTTTGTTGCGGCCCGTGCCAATAAAAGTTATGTGGAAACCTGCTTAAGGCGAGTTGGAGTTTTACAGCAAATAAAAACGGCAATCCCCACACTGCCTATTTATGCGGCATCCATCGTTTTAAGGCCAACAATTACGGTGGGAAACAAAAATGACCTTTACGTGTATGAAAAACTCTACCAATACTCTAAGGCAGCATATCTTGCGGAAAAAACTGCATTACCGGAGCATATTACCGAAAAAGCCCGTCTAGTGGCAGAAATACCTACAAACGTGCTGGACACCTTCCTGACAGTGCGGAAAAGGAATGCCGCAATCAATAAAGAAGCCGTTCGGATGGCAGCATCCGGAGTTTTGGATAGCTTGCTTCTGCTGCAAGAAGATTCCGAGCCATACGGGATTCAGCGAAAAGAGCAGGAAGAATTGGCAAAGCTTGTACAGCAGCACAATTTACATGACAAAGTAACTATTCAAAACGGGGCGGATGAAGCAGGCTGTCTGTTGACTGCAAAAGCGTTTATGGACAAAAACTGCCATCCACTGTCTGTGGAAATCAAATTTTCGTGTGAAGCCAATAAAAATTTTACAGCTATGTACGAAGACAGGCCATTTTCCGAAAATCTAAAGTCTTCTCTCCAATTTTTGAACTTGCAAAACGCTGCCGGTGCCAAAGATGTTTTGTATATACACAACCCTAAAACAGCTCAAAAGGATACAAGTTCTGTCTATGCCACAGGCTGTTCCGAATACACGGAAGATGAAATATGTGCTTTTGCCGCAGAAATTGCGCGGGATACAAAGCAGGGACGGAGGGTGTACCTGTTAGACATCTTGTACTCGAACGGCGGAGACAGCGACATTATACACACCCTGGCTAAAAAAATGGATTTGCGTATGCTTTGGGGATATTCTGCCTGGAATACCACCTGCAATTCTATGGGTACAATTTTGGCGCAGCTGGTATTTTCCCAGCTAATCAACAAGCGCAACGATGTGTTTACAGCAGAGAGGATACTTGATGACTATCTTTATCAAACGGTTGTAAGGCGCAAGTTAAATTCCGCAATTCAAGAAATGGAACAAGACCCTTGGAGCATCGAAAATATTGACTTGGCTAACAAAGAGCTTGCTAAACTTATGTACGATAACAAGCTCTTGGAAATCCTTTTCCGAGAAACCCCTAAATTTGTGGCCTCACTTCCATGGAACCGGACTTTTGAGGTAAGTATCACGGTAGAACCGGAGGTAGATAATGCAGTATGACATTGTAATTGCCGGTGGCGGGCCAAGCGGGGCAGTGGCCGCTCTTGCCGCTGCCAGGGCCGGAAGCAAGGTTCTTTTAATCGAAAAAAATGCCTTCTTGGGGGGGATGAACACAGCGGCGATGGTATGCCCAATAATGACATTTCATTCCGCAAAACATCAAGTAGTACAGGGCATAGCCGAAGAAATTATTAAGGAGCTTATGGCCTTCGGCGGCTCTTTGGGGCACATTCCGGACCCTTTGGGCGTGACAAGCACAATTACGCCTATCGAACCGGAAATTTTAAAAGCCGTTTACTTTAGCTTGTTTTCCAAAGAGCCGAACATCGAACTTCTTCTGCATTCCATAATTGTTGGGGCAGAGTGGGAGCAAAGGGTAGTAAAGTCTGTAAAAGTGGCAAACAAAAACGGTATAACCGGCTACTCTGCAAAAATCTTTATTGACGCCACAGGCGATGGGGATTTAGCCGTTTTTTGCAAGGCGGAATATGCCCAGGGACGGCTAAGAGACGAGTTTTCTCAGCCCATGACCCTAATGTTTAAAATGGGAAATGTAAACTTTGAAGAAATTTACCGCTACATGGAAAGCAACCCCGAACAGTTTATCCTAAACAAAAACAGCGACATTAGAAAATACTTAGCTGTATCCGGGTTTTTTGACTTAGTAGGCCGCGCAAAAGCAAAAGGGGAACTTACACTTCCAAGGGACAGGGTATTGTTTTTTGAAGGAATTAACAAGGGCGAAGTCTTTGTTAACATGACACGGGTTATAAAACGAAAAGGCACGGATGTATGGGAGTTAACCCTTGCGGAAGAAGAAGGCAGCCGCCAGGTGATGGAAACCATCGCTTTTATGCGAAAATATTTACCCGGGTTTTCGAACAGCGTATTAATGCAAGTTGCTCCGCTTATTGGGGTAAGAGAAACACGCCGGGTTGTCTGCCGGTACACATTAAGCGAAAACGATATAACAAGCGGTGCAATACACGAAGATTCTGTGGCTGTCTGCGCTTTCCCAATTGATATACACGACCCCATAAGTTCGAACCTTACGTGGGTACACCAAAGCGAGCCGAACGCGTATGACATTCCGTTCCGCACTATGGTGGTAAAAAATTTCAAAAACCTGCTGGTTACGGGGCGATGTATTTCCGCAACCCATGAAGCGATGGCATCTGCCCGTATTTCTGCCACGGCAATGGCACTGGGCCAAGCCGCAGGGACAGCGGCGGCTATACAGTTAGCCAACGACGCAAACGATTTTGCGCAAATGGATGTTAAGCATTTACAGGCCGCTTTAAAGGCCAACGGGGCAATTTACAGTAAAGCACAATTTATGTAAAAAATTGGAGGAATTAAGATGAAAACACTAAAGACAAGCAGTTTAATCACAGTTATGCTGGTAATAATCTTAGTATTGGCGGCGGCATGTAACCGTGACCAAGGCAATGACAGTGGCAATGTTGTACCCCCGACACCGGCATTAGTGGATACACCTACACCAGAGCCCCCTCCCCCGCCAGAGCCCGCAACTGAATACGAGCCTGCGACAGAAGAAGCTCCCCGGATAAGCGGCGTTCACCAACCAAGGGATCTTGGTGGTGCAAACCTTCGCGTAGGGGGCTGGTGGCCGGGTACACTCAGGTTTTCTGTACCTATAGGTGTTGCCGAAGAGCCAGACCCCGCAACCGCTGTAAACTATTTCGAAGCCCGCAAAATATGGGACAATGCCCGCCGTGCAGAGGCAGAGTTTAACTTCACGCTTGAAGAGGTTCTTGTAGACGGAATGGAAATTCCATCAATTTTGACAACTACCGTAATGGCAGGGGATCCATTTGCAGACATCGTAATGGCAAACGGTAACGTGCAGCTTCCTTTTGCAATAGGCGGTTTGATTCACCCCTTGGATACGCTTAATTTACCGGGGTCTGACTTACTGGGCCCCCGAACTTACGCCCGTATTTCCGCAGAAGGTTTTGGCCACATTTGGGCCTTTAACTCTTCCGCGCCAAGCACCAGTGCCCACACAATGGGGATTAACTTGGATATAATTAATGCAATTGGCGCACCCAATCCTTTAGACCTGTGGGAAGCCGGCCAATGGAATTGGTCTGCAATGCTTGAAATTATGCGCCTTGCCACCCGTGACACAACAGGCGACGGTGCCATAGACCAATGGGGCTTTGCAGGCGCACCAAGTGAACTTTTGCGCAATCTGATTGCCGCAAATGACGGCATACTTGTAACAGAGGACTTAAATTTTGGCATGGACCACCCCAACACCATTGAAGCCATGGAGTTTGCGGAAATTATCTTTCGCGAAGGCCTGTGGGAAACAGACCCTGCAATGCCGGTTGATGTTAATGACTGGGGTCGCAATTTCTGGGCGTTCCAAAACGGTAACTCTGCCCTTTTCCTATGTATGACTTGGAATATGAACGATGGCAATTTGCCTTTCGAATTTGCGGTTGTTCCAATTCCGCTAGGCCCGTCAAACACCAGCGGCAGTACATTTATGGGCGGATGGAGACAGGGGCTTGTTTTGCCGCACAGCTCCCCTTGGGCACCGGCTGACATCCTTATGGTTGCGGAAGAATATTTTGCATGGCCGGATGATCCTGCATATTTGCTGGGCCCTGCACTTACACAAGCCGCCAACTTCTTCCTGACAGAAGGCGATGCCCTGCGTCAGGTTAACGAGTTTGAGAATATGCGTATGGAAATGGGTTACAATATACAAAGCTTTATGTGGAGACTTCCCGCTTTTATCACCCACTTCATAGACCAAGACATGACTGTGGTACAAGCCATTGAAACTTACCGCGGACCAATGCAAGAAATTTTGGATGACTTCTTCAGGGACTAAAATAAGTCTTCAATTTTTACACATTTTCTGGTATTCTAGCCATGGAGGTGTATAACTATGGTTTTAGAACACATTTTAACAAGGCGCAGCACACGCAAATTTAAGTCAACCCCCGTAACAAAAGAGCAAACCCACGCACTGCTGGAAGCGGCAATGCGCAGCCCGTCGGCGTGTAACACCCGCCCGTGGCGTTTTATCGCCATCACCAACCGGGACTTGTTAGATGACCTTGCAGAAATTCACCCTTGGGCAAAGATGATGCTTACCGCCCAATTATGTATTGTAATTGTGGCACTGCCTAAAAGCCAGGAAGGCATACAAAACGGCCTGGCGGAAGGCTTCTGGCCCCAAGACTGCGGCGCGGCTACAGAAAATATTATTATTCAAGCGGAAGCATTGGGCCTTGGCTCTTGCTGGTGCGGCATTTACCCGCGGCAAGAGACAGTGGACACCATGACAGAACTACTTGGCACCGCCCCGGATGAAATCCCTTTCTGCTTAATAGCCATTGGCGAAAAAGACGAGTTCCCGGATCCAAGGGGTACGTACGACGAAGAGAAAGTTACTTGGGTAGAGTAGAATTTAATAAGTTAACCTTGCCGCCTAAAAAGCGGCATTTTTTCTGATTATTGAATACGTGACTACACTATGCTATATTTACGGTACCAAACGCATTTAGGAGGAATTTGGCATGTTAGATAAAATAGAATCTGCGGCTTGTGCTGTGTTAAAAACATACCCTGTTAAACGTGCCGCGTTTTTTGGCTCTGCCGCAAGAGGAGATATTGAGGAAGACAGCGATATTGATATGCTTGTTGAATTTCTGCCAAACTCCCGGGGGCTTGAATTTTTTGGGCTGAAAGCTGACTTGGAAGACGCACTTGGACGG
>WQTQ01000238.1 GCA_009786175.1 Bacillota bacterium
AGAGAACATAGACATTTTTCACTCATATGTTCGCGCTGTAGCCGAATCTATTGCCGATAACTGACCTGTGACCCGGTAGTATTTCTGAAGAAAAATGAAAAACTCAGTTGACCCGAAAATCGAGCCAGCTAAGTTTTCTTCTTGTCACTATCTATTGTTCTTATTATTTGTAAGCGGTAAGCAACTGTGGTTGCATCCGAATGGACATAGGTTACGTTTCTTTGTGAAAACCCTTGACAACGGTTAAGCCAAGTATCACACAAAAAAGGGCTGTTACTAAACTAATCCCCAAGTTTAGTAACAGCCCTTTACACTTTACAACTGTTAATTCTCTTCAAACATTCCGGCCAGCCTGCTTACAAGTCAAATACATCGTTTTCCGGCATTTTCTTACCGCAGCAGAAAATTCTGCCGCAAATAAGCCCATGTTAAGGCAGTAACCCTAACAGACCTCCGCCAGCCGGTTGTCATTTGTAGTACTATAATTTTGCATTTTCCCCCATATGCGCTGTACAGTTTAAGAATCTCGCATATGCGGGCCGGACAGACAACATCCAATAATATTGAAAAATACAGACATTAACTTTATTGCCGCGCGCATGTTTCTGCAACAAAGCCAACATCATAACAATTTATTAAAGTATCTATCCAATGAGACGCGATGCGCCCCGGGTAATTGCCGTAAGGCAATAAGCAGGTCTTAAAACAGCTATCAATGTAGGTACGTGCCGACAGAGCCGGATATACGCAGGGACGGAGCTGCCGTTTGTCATTAGAGCCGGTTGAATGCAGTAGTTGCAAAGAGGGGTATTTCTTGACCTGTACGCAGTATACACGGTATTGCTTGCACGAACCTTATGAAAATGTCCGAAATTTCTTTACAGTTGTGTTACAGGCAGACATACTTTACGGTAATGGTTTTTAGCAAGACTATATTGTTGTTGTCATCATCAACTTAAAAACATCACCTGTATCCAACATACAGCAAAACTTGGCATACGGTATTTTATAATAGCCCACACCATCTTGCGGCTCTGCACTTTCATCTTCCGTAGTCAAAACCCGTATATGCGGTGTGTCCTTAAAATACTCACCCAAGCGAACACTATCTGGATGTTTGTTGCCCTTAGCTACTTCACACAACAACCTGCCGTACTTGCAGTAGATATCAACATCAGCCAACTGCATACGATAGAATATATCTTTACCCAGACGTGTATAAAACAAGGGGGATGTAAAACAAATTGAGCCCGACTTAAAGACTTCTTTCAATTCATCTTCTGTTGCAGCATTTCGTAATGCGCCTAATAAATCATGCACTTGTGGGAGCTGTGTCACACTATCCTGTTTAGTAAATTCTATACTGGCAACACCGGCCCATAGCAAGAAACTCAGAATATTACTTTTTGCAGAGTACGATATGTCCTCGGCTATATCTTGGCTGCCTGTAATAATTGCAGCAGACAAATCTATATTGGCCTCATCAATTGCATACTGCTGTTTTCGCAAGCTCCTAAGTTCTTGACCACCAATATTAGGAGACAACATGGTTTCAAGTTTCCATCGTTCACTCAACTTGTATGCAACCAAATCAGCCATAGATTGCAAATAGTCTCGGCCTAGTTCTACTAAAGTCGAGGTTAGGCCGCTTGCACGGTTTGAATTGTAAACATCAGTGTAAAAGTCCCTTAAATATTGTCCATCAAACAATATTTTTAGGTTAGAGTTTAATCCTTTGAGTAGCAGGTAATCTTCAAAGTATTCGTTGCTAACAGCGGAGTAATCGGAATAACTTGGTATCTTGTCTGTCATGTAAAGGTACTCAACAAACATAATTGGTGGCAGCCTAAACAGTCTTGACCTTCCTCCGCCAAGCTTGGTCTCATGTAAACGCGAAATGTGTGCAGACGATGAACCTGTCATGATAACCTTAACTTTTCTACCGTGCCCTACTGTCATATCGTATATGTGCTGCGCTATCTGCTCAAAATCGTCTAAAAGAGCTACCTCGTCCAGTAGTAGAAGCTTTACACTACTGCTAGATAATGCCTGATGCACTGTTGTATATCCTGCCCCGGCGACAGTAAAGTCTATATACGCTGCACCTGCATAAGCTGCTTCTAGCTGCCTAAGAACAGTAGTTTTACCTACTTTTCTAATGCCCGCAACAAGGTATAAGTGAGCCATCTTTATAGACAATCTCATTTAAGTCATTGAGTTTAACATCAGTAATCTCTGTGGGTGCATCTTTTAATTGCTGTACAAGTTCATCGGCGGAAACATCTTTTTCTGCATCGACTATTCCGTTGGTCTGTAAAACGCAGCGGTAAACAAGTCGGCCATCAATCAAGTGCTTATATTTTACAGGTATCATCGTGAGCATTGTAAATACGCCTACCTTTCACTTCGAAACTGATGGAAGTTTGTTGAACCATTCTTCTGCTGTCATTTTAAACTGTGGCTGTTCATGTGCAGTTTCGGGTGAAATTGCCTTGTTAATCTCGCGTTCAAGCCCTTCTGCACAAAACAAACGCACAAGAGACGCGAGGCTTAAATATTTGCGATCAGCAAGTTGCTGCAGCTCATCATGCAGTTGTTTAGGTATCATGATGTTTAAGGCTTTATCATTACGCATGAGGAATTACCTCCTTGAACTGTATGTAGCATTACTGTAGCATGCTTGTAGTGTGCAGGTCAAGTATGTGAAGCTAAAAAACAAGTACAACCGCCAGCACCGCCAGATGTGCAGGATACGACCAATAAAAAAACCACTTCCAACCCGGGCCGCGCTTGCCATTATAACAGGCAGCAAGCGGTACAGGCACCAGCGTAACGGCAATTGCCAGCCACATAGCATTTGTAACTGCCGCAAGTCCATTAGTTAGCGCGTATACAAACATCCATTCATATTGCCACAGGCTTAGTACTGCCATTGCAGTAAGTATAAACCCTTTGGGCAAATCAAATTTCCTAAGCAGGTACATACAAAAAATAAAAACAACCCCATACCCGCCGTAATCGCTTGTAAAAGCCGAGCCGACAAGCCACGCAAACCCTAACATAAGCGTAACCGCCGCAAGGGCAGAAGTAATTTTTATATCAGATTCAACAAAATGGCATTTTCTTCGTACATATTCATAACAGGTAATTGCCGCGCCGCCTAAAAACAGTGTGTAGAAAATATTTGTGTTGGCAAAAAAGTTTATTCCGTCTGCCCCAAATGAAAAATATGCACCATTTAAAGCCATGTCAAAAAAAGACTCGGAGATTATGGCGAATGTAAACAGCCGCACCAAAAATCTAACCGGATTTTTTGTATGGTAAAAACCTTCCGCAATTAAGAAAACATAAATTGGAAATGCGATTCGCCCAATTACTAAAATTTCGAAAGGGAAAATATCCGGCAAAACCTTGCCGGTATGGTCAATAATCATTGCAGTAAGGGCAATTATTTTAAGCGCGAACCCGTTCATAATTTTATTCCGTTAGCACTTTTGCAAGCTGCGCGAACTGAAATATGCTTAACGCTTCCCCGCGTACTTGTGGGTTAAGGCCGCAGTTTTCCAGGGTTTTTGCCAGGTCTTCTTTACCGTTGCCAAAACCCACGCCGTCCAGGGTATTAACCAGGGTCTTGCGCCTATGGTTAAAAGCGGCGTGTATGATTTCAAACAACAGCTCTTTGTCTGCGTCCACCCTTGGGTTGTCTAAAATTTGCAAATGGGCCACAGCAGAATCTACAGCGGGGCGGGGCATAAAGCAGTTTACGGGCACGTATGCCGCAATACTAACATCTGCGTAGTATTGCACCGCCAGAGTTAAGGAGCCGTAATCTTTTGTACCAGGCCGGGCGGCCATACGCAGCGCAACTTCCTTTTGTATCATTACGGTTATGGATTTTATGGGCAAACCGCTCTCCAGCAAATACAAAATAACGGGAGTTGTGATATAGTAAGGAAGATTGGCCACAACCTTAATATTAAACCCGCTGTACGGCGCAAGGATTTCCTGTAAGTTGATACGCAAAATGTCACCCTGAACAACAGTGACGTTGTCATTGGCAAATTGGTTTTGCAGTACCGGAATTAGCTGTTTGTCCAGCTCTACAGCCACAACATGCCCTGCGCGGCTTGCAAGGCCCTGGGTAAGCCCGCCTATGCCCGGGCCAACTTCCAACACCACATCGTTACTGTTTACATCTGCGGCCTTTAAAATTTTTTCTAAAACGTGACCATCCACTAAAAAGTGCTGGCCCAATTTCTTCTTGGCCGCAAGCCCATATTTTTCTACAACTTCGCGTACACCGGCGCGGGTTGTTAAATGTCTGTCTATATTATTGATGCTAAACACCTCCAAAATTATTATACCATGATTAAAGCGGCTATGCCGCTTCCCGCAGCGTAGCGAGGAAGCGTAGCAGGGATTCATTCCCTGCGGAGCGGCGGGGTATGGGGCAGAGCCCCATTAGAAAGATGTGATTCTCATGAATATCTTAAATTTTCTTATTCCGCCAATATTGGGCGGCATTATTGCCCTGTCAACTAACTGGCTGGCAATAAAAATGTTGTTCCGCCCCCACAAGGCTAAGTATATTTTTGGCATAAGAATCCCATTTACGCCGGGGCTTATACCAAAAGAGCGCGCCCAACTTACGGAAAAAATTGCCGAGTCTATAAGCACGCGCCTGCTTACGCCGGATGTCTTGGCGCAAAGCCTTTCCGACCCTACTCTTTGGCCGCTGCCGGATATAACCATTGGCGAAATTATGTTTAAACTGGGAATAGAAAGCCCGCACACGCTTACCGGCCCTGTGGCGGAACGGCTAAAGGCTGCATCGGACAAGCTACTGCCAAAAGCCATTGAAGCAATTGTAAATATAGATGAATCTCAACCGGGGCTTGACGCAAAACTGGCAGAGCTAACCTACAAAGTAATTGACGAGAATGTGGGGACTTTTGCAAAGCTGTTCATTTCTAAGGAAAAGATTTATGCCAGTATAAAAAATAATGTATTCGCGTACCTGACAAACCCACAGAACTATGATTTTATTACGGAAAAACTCCATAATACCATTGATGCAATACTGTCCGGTGACGCAGTACATGAAGCGATAACAGAAAAATTGTACGCCATAAATATTAAAGATACTCTAACCGCATTCCTGACTAAAGAAAAACACACGGTTGCCCGCGTGTTGGAAATGGCAGCCTCTTATATTGCGCAAAATATGCCTATTCAAGACATGATAGAAAAAAAGCTTAACGCCTTTGAAATTGCCGAGGCAGAAGAACTTATCCTGGAAGTTGTAGGCCGCGAATTACGCCTTATAATTTTACTTGGGGGTGTGTTGGGCTTAATAATTGGGGGTTTAACCTTGATTTTTTAACATACTCATTTACACCGTATCCCATGCCCAGCAGAACAAAGAATACACCTGTCGAACCAATGGTGCTGTCTGTGGCCATGCTGGACATTACAAACCCGCTGATACCCGCCAAAAGCCCAAGCCGCAGCCCGTAGTTAAACAGCGTCACACCCTTAGACTTAACCACACCCACAAAAGCTGTAAACAGGTAGTGGGCGAATAACGCAAATAACAGTATTGCAGAAGCCCCGCCTGTGGAAACCCAGGTTTGAATAAACAAGTTGTGGGCTTTGTCCACAATTTGGTACGGGTTATTAAAGGCTAATTGCAGCCCCACCAAGTCGTGCTGCGGGAACACATTAATAAAAGTATCCGGGCCGCTGCCAATTATTGCACGGCGTGGCATAAGCGGGAAGGAACGGGACCATAAGTACCCACGGCTGGAGCCCCATGTCTCGCGGCCTTCGAAGCCCCATGCAGGGACAGGCCGGGCAAAGTCTACTTTGGTTTCAAAGTTGTGCATAAAACCGAATATCCTTCCGTCATAGAGGGTTAGGATAAATGGTGCGAACTGACCGCCATGGCGAACAGAAAACCCATCTGTAAAACGCTGAACAAATACTTCCCTAAAGCCCGGGACATTGAATGTAAAAACACCGGCTTCGGTCGCTGTCAACGGTGTATACACTATAGGCAATACCTCTTGCCCGCTGCCGTCACGTACAGTCATCCAGTTGTCTGCGGCAGGGTCTAAAGTATGCACTGTCATGGAAAACAGCTTGTCTTCACCTCGGTAAACAAAAACACTGTCCCCATCAAATACAAACCTTTCTTGGGTTGAGGTTTCCGCTGCCGCAGCCTCTTGCAGACGGGTAAACAGCGTTGTTACACGGCTGTTTAATGGCGGGACAAATATCAGTGAAAGGACAACCGCCACAGCAACGCCGCCAAACATAAGCCCTATTCGCCCAACGTTGGCCCGTTCCAATTCGTCTTCACTTTTTACTTTGCGATATACAAAATTACATACATAGGTAACAACCAGTACACCTGTAGCACTTACAATCCCAACCAGCCCGCCAAGGGAACTGCTTGCGAAAACGCCCACCAGCATAAGCGCACCGCCAAGTAACATTAACGTTTTTATATATCGCTTGCCGTCATACACAAGGCCGGAAAGCAGCAGTACAGGCGCGACCATTGCGGTGTATTTCCCAAAAGTATTGGGGTTAAACAACGTGCCGTGAGCCATTGTAAATACTGTGCCAAATTCTTCTACCGTTACGCCCAGGGTGATAAGCCACTCTGCGAAAGCAGTATCAAAAAAATCCCGGTCAATAAGCTGGCTAACGCCTATCAAGCCCATAATAATTGAAGAAAAGGTAAGCCCATATAATATTGGCTTGGTGTACTTGGGTTCCCGTACATAAAACATTGCCGCCGCAAACACAACAAAGTAAACTATCCACATCAGTGCGCCTTCTTCCCGGTGAAAAGTACCAAACCAGGCCGTGTACGGGTACCTGGACGCAACCGCAGAAATAAGCACAAACAAAAGATACCCAAGAGATAAAATTACCTGGGGGCGTTTGAAGTATGGCTTTAAATCAATTTTATTTTTGCTTGTGAAAAAATCTGTAATAAAATAAAAGGCAATAACAATGGCCGGTACGGTTATAAATACAGATTTCCAAAAGACAAAGGAATCCGCAATTATATCCACTTGCTTAAGCCACCTTATATCCGGCGGCACAGGCCGGGCTACAACTTGAACTATTAAGGGCATTATGCCCACCACTATGGCAAGCATCGCGCCGTATAACTTATCTTTAAAGTTGATTTGGTTTGGAAGGTTACTGTTTTTTCTTTTTTTTGTAGACATATCCTGCTCCTTATGACAAAATCTTAGTGAGTTGGAACCCAATTGTACACGATTAGTATCGAGGTGTAAACATGCGCATATTTTGGAAGCAATTACTTGTTCATTTAGGTACGCTTATAATCAGCTTTGTTTTGCTGGCGTTGGTTTTGACCCAAAGCATCAGGACCTTTCAGACAGAGCAAAAATTTGCAGAGCTTACTACCCTTGCCCAACGGGTAGCACGGTCTATGGAAATTTATACTCAACATGGCCTTTTCAACTTAGGACACTTATTGACAGAATTACGAAATATTCACCAATATACAGGTGCGGAAATATTAATAATCGACCATGAGTTCAGACAAATTGGTATGTATGGATTCGATAATGTTACAGCCTGGCTGCCATTTACAGAGCTTAAACCACTTATGCATGGTGAAACCGTAGCAATTTTTGCCGATGTAGAATACCCGTACGTGCCACTGTTGGTTGCAGGTTATCCATACTTTTGGTATAATGGAGAATTTGCTGGCGCGGCATTGGTTGGTATAACAATGGCTGAATTAGAAAGCATAATTGACGGAATGTATCGCATTACCCTTATAGCCCTTGCGGGTATAGGGGCCTTCGCCTTATTGTTAATATATATCTCCAGCCGGGCAATTACTCGCCCTCTTATGCGAATGAGCGAAGCCGCCAGCGTAATTGCCGGGGGCGACTTTGAAAAACGCCTGCCCGTTCGCAGTAAAGACGAGGTTGGGCAGTTGGCCCGGGAATTTAACCGGATGGCCGAAAGCCTGCAAGAGCAAGAGCGCATCCGCAGAGAATTTATTGCAAACCTGTCCCACGACATGCGTTCGCCGCTTACATCTATACGCGGGTTCCTGACGGCTTTTAGCGACGGAACCATTCCCCCGGAACAGCAACCCTATTATTTGAACATTATAATGGACGAGTCTGAACGGTTAATCAAACTTTCCAACAACATTGTAGACATACACAGGATACAGGACGCGGAAGTAGAGATAAATAAATCGGAATTTGACATTAACGACCTTATCCGCAGAACCATTTTGGGCTTTCAGCAGCGGGCGTTGGACAAACGGATTATGATTGCCAGCCACTTTGCCCACCCAAGCGACATTGTTCTTGCAGACGAGGAAAAAATACGCCGCGTAATGTACAACCTTATAGATAATGCCTTAAAATTTACCCCGGAAGGTGGGGAAATTACCGTGGAAACCACCGTAGATTCTGCCAACGGTAAACTGACCGTTTCCGTAGCGGACACCGGCCGCGGCATGACGGAAGAAGAACAAAAGCGCGTCTTTGACCGCTTTTACAAAGGCGACCCGTCCCGCAACGAAGACAAAATGGGCAGCGGCCTGGGGCTGTCCATTGTAAAGGAATTTATCCGCGCCCATGGGGAGACAATTACCATGGAAAGCGAGCCGGGTAAGGGCAGTGCATTTGTATTTATGTTAGAGTTGGCGGAGTAAATGCGTACCCCCTGATATCGTATTGGTGAGTGTGATATCAGGGGGTAGTTTACTCAAACCAAAATTGCCACCGTAATCCACACATACGTTACAACAAGACTAACCCCCAGCAGTGCCACACCAATTAGTACAGGCAAACGGCCATAATTAAAGCCCAGGTTTGTGCCAAATCTGTCTTCTACAATATACGCCGGGTCATCCGGGTTGTAGTAGAACATGCCCAGTTTCCAGAACTTATCATCACCGCGGCCTATAACTTTATTAGACTTTACTGCAGCGGCGGCTTCATTTTCTGTCTCTAATTCACTTAGGTCTACTTTAACTTTGCAGCCCCCCTGCCCCGTTGTAATTACTACCGCCAAAAGCGCGGCAATAGGGATAATCGTTAACGCCATGCTTCCCCAAAAAACGTATGCACCCGCTTCCGGTGACATTGGATAATAAATTGCCGCGCCAAGGGTACCAATCATTATTACCATCATAAGCGCAAGGAAGCCCATTGCGTTGCCCATTCGCTTACGGTATGTCCTGTGCTGGACAAATGATACCCGCGGGCTTGCCTGGTCTATTTGCAATTTGACTTTTTCTATCCATATGGCTACGGGTACAAAGATTGCAAGCATTGCCAAATTGATAAGGGGCATTTGTAAGACCGAAAAAACTGTTTTTGGCACATAGCGGGTAGGCTGCATATTTGCGTCAAAATGAACGGGTATCATGTCCGGTAAACTGGGGTACCTTGCAACAGAAAAAGCCATTGTTAGGACAATAATCACAAGACTTATTGCGTACCAGCCCCACGGCAGGGCGGATAAGTTGCCGCGGGTATGGGAGGAAGTTGTTTCTGCAAATACAACATTAGAAACTTGCCAGCCTTTTTCGGCTTTAAGCTGCGTGGCTTTTTTCCAATTGGGTACAAAAGCCGCAAAAAATAGGGGAATAATCAGAAGCGGAAAATACACCGTCGCCATAAGCGTAAAATCCGGCAGCAAGAAAAATTGAACAGTACATATTGCCAGCAGCGCGATAATACCCAGCAGGCATACACAGGCATACCGCCGCCTTAACTTTAGGGCTTCCGGGCTGTCGGCTTCTTCCTGCGGTATTTTAACCCCAAAAAGAAATGATTTTCTGGTTATGCGCGGAAGAACCAAAAGCATACCGCCGCACAACACATAAATAAAGATATTTGTTGCAAACAAAAAAATATTTTCGTTAATCATGCCGTTGTACCTCCCGTTGTTTTGTAGTTTTTCACGCAAAGCTGTATGAACTCTTCCTCGCTTATGCCGTGACAAATTGCTTCTGCGGCAGCCAAGTATAATTTTTGCGAAAGCGTACCGTTAAAATCATCTGTAAGTTTTATGTCCGTAGACACCAGTGCGCCCTTTCGCCTGTCCACCACAATATAGCCTTCGTCACACAACATTGAATAAGCCTTGTTTACTGTGTGGAAATTAATGCCCAAATCTGCCGCAAGCCGCCGTACAGACGGCAGTTCTTCGCCTGGTGCAAGCTGCTTTGAAGCTATGCCAAGAACAATTTGATTACGTAATTGTTCGTATATCGGCAGTGGGTTTAGGGTGTCAATTTGTATTAGCATGTGGGTTACCTCCTTTGTATTTGTTATATATGAACTATAACATATATGATTTATGTTGTCAAGCATCACTCACAGAGACACAAAATATTTGAACCTTTTCCCATCATTTTGTATTAATATAGGTGAAAGGCCTTTTACAGATAATCCATAGTGCGGGGGTGTATGCGTATCGACACAAAACGCATTTTTGAAGAAATTGTGCAAAAGCATTACGCACAATTGCTTTACTATGTCAAAAGCATTGTCAAAAACCATGCCACTGCCCAAGATGTCCTGCAAGAAACGTTTATTTCTGCCTACAAAGCTTTTAACGGCTACACAGAGCAAGGCAAGGTTTTACCATGGCTAAAGACCATTGCCCGCAATACAGCTTACAGGCATATCCACAAGGAGAGCAGGTTAATTTGCGTCTCTTTAAGCGAGCCTGTAGGGTTTCATGGCGCGCAAACAGAGCCTAATTTTTTCGCAGATGAAGGCTACAGGCACATAATGTCAATTATTAATTGCCTGCCCGACCAATACCGCACGGTATTCTACCACCGCTTTGTGGAAGGTATGCCCGTTAAAGACGTTGCCATAAAACTGGGAATCCCCCAGGGCACAGTAAAAAGTAAGGCCCACTATGGGATGCAGAAAGTAAAAACCGAACTTAAAACTTATCTAATTCAAGGAGGCCATATTATGGACTGCAGAAAAGCTTATGAGTATTTGTACCAATACGCAAAAAGTGCCATTTTGCCGGAAGATAAGGCACATGTAGAAAAGCACCTGGAAGTGTGTAAGAAGTGTAAAGACATTGCGGACAGTTTGAAGCTGCTTGTGCCGCAAATTAAGCCTGCCCCGGAAGGGATAATACGGCACTATAGCATAAAATTCCAAGTA
This sequence comes from Bacillota bacterium, assembly GCA_009786175.1. The sequence continues at coordinate 11,208 of WQTQ01000238.1, forward strand.
GAAGATGGATTAATACTTGGGTATTTTGGCCATACAAATCACGTATCAAAATACAAAGAACTTACTGAAACATTAAATGCCAACAATGGAGAAGTGCCTAAGGCTGAAACATGGTTTTCTTCCGGGTTTGACTCTGATGTAGCCCATCTAGCAGAATTTGATAATGATGGAAATCGCATTGAGGTAGAGATTGCGCAAGACGAGACAGGCTTCCAACACATACGCTACCGCAAGATGAAAAAGGTTTTTGAGTATCATCAAAAAAACTCTGTATCGTTATCACGAGAATCATATGGATACTATGAAAAATCCTACGATGCACCAAACTTATATATTGCCAAAACACGTAATGATTTTGGTCCAGCAGTAAAATCCGGTTTATATCTGGCACTACCAAGCAAAGCCACCAACATCCGCATGAGGCAAGGCTGCGATGTTTTAGACTGCGGCCCGTACAAGTTCATTTACGATGACAGATATGTGGATGAAAACCAAACCGTTAAGGCAGAGTGTACGTACAATATGTAACCCCAAATAAAACTACCCCCTGATATTACATTCGCAAATGTGATATCAGGGGGTATAATTTTTTAATCAATCGGCTATCAATTCAATTGACAGCAGCACTGTTACGCCTTGGCGGGTTACTTCCAAAGTAACCGTTCTCGATTCGGTAATTTGGGCAGTACTTGCTACCCCAATTACCAAACCATATACCGGGCCGCCCGGTGTCCAAAGGTTGTCGCGTACTTGAATCCAAAGTTCCGGTGCGTAATCAACTAAGTTAACTGTAATTTCGCTTTCTGCCGTACCGCCCGCAAAAACACTAACATGGCGGTTTTGATTACTTACGGTTACGCTGCTTGCAGTAAGATAGAACGTCGGCAATACCGGGGTGCAAATTTCGCAACCTTCGTCTTGACAATACTCGCAGTCGAATAATACCGGGTCACAAACTTCGCAGCCTTCATCTTGACAATACTCGCAGTCGAACTCCGTTGGCGGGTCATGTGGATAATTGGCGTTAACCAGCAGTAGTTCTACTGTCCGGCCGAATATGGTAATGGAGAAGTTAATGTACTGCCAATTAGCGTTTTTATCTACATCAACCCTGTTGAAATAGTCTAACCAGCCTGTACCGTCTTGCCACATGCGGCCCACCGTTACAAAATACATAGCGCAGTTACCATCTTGGTCAAATGCTTCAATGGTATCTGCCGCTGCAAAGTACACAGGGGTATTAACACCATCAAGCTGTGTCCACATACGAATTGTTCCTGCCGCTGCAAGGCCGGGGTTTGGTCTGCTTGGGCTGCCGCCCGGTCCATTGTTAAAGATGTCAAAGCCCGGCACAGGCCGTTCATCTTCTTCAAACCAATTGTTTACAAGCAGCACATGCAGGGTTTGGCCATACGCGGTGATAAAGAAATTAATATACTGCCAATCGCCGTCTTTGCTGACATCTATGGTTGCAAAATAGTACAAGAAACCTTCATCATCCGTCCAAACACGGTTTACTGTTATAAAGTCCATTGCGCATTCGCCGTCTTGGTCTTGTGCTTCAATGGTATCTGCCGCCGCAAGGTGTATCTGCGCGTTTTCGCCGCCAAGCCGGGTCCACATACGGATTAAACCTGCTTCTTCAAGGGATTCATTGGGGTTAGGGTACTGTGTGCCGCCTTCGCCGTTGTTAAAAATTTCTAAGGAGAAGACACTTTCGCCGGTAAGGTAGATAACCGCCAATTGAATGGCTGTACCGTCCGGGCCAGGAGGGGCTTCCAGCCTGTAGTAAATGAACGGTGCCCTATTTTCCATAGGTATGTCAAACCTGAAAAATCTGTTATTGAAGTTTGAATAATCATCGGCCATGCCTACATACAGTGCCGTCCACATTTCGCCGTCGTTAGAGCCGGAGAGTGTCCAGCCATCGCCCATACGGCGCGGCAAAGATAGGTTGTCATGGGTCCCGATAATTAAACTACAGGCAACTATTGCTTCTGTGTAGCCCCATTCCACCCAGAAATCGTCTGTGGTTGTTACAACTTGGAAAGCTGTTCCGTTTGTGGTTTGTGCCCAGCCGCTGGCGGTAAATTTTCCTCTTTCGCCGCCATTGGGGTCAAAGTTTGCACCGGATGCGGCACCTTGGGGCCCTATCCGTCTGTCAAAGACATTTTCCGCCTGCCTGTTGCTCCAAGAGCCTAAGCCTGCGTTGGTTGGCATGGTGTAGCTAAACAATGCGGTACCTGTTAAGGAAAACGGAATGTCGTGTGTGGGGTTAAATACAACGTCGGTACGAAGTGTTCTTCCGCCCGCAGCTTCATCAAGAGTAAAATATCCGGGCACCCAGCCTTCGGTGAATGCCGCGTAACGGGCGTGTTCATACCGCATAAATTCTGCCCATAGCTCTAACGGGTTTTTACCGGTAAGCCTGACATACTGCCTGTGGTCATCGAAGTACATACCGTCATTTTTAACCTGGGCATTCATTGCCTGCGCAAAGTGAACATAATTTACGCCTGTTCTTTCCCTTACAATATCAATATAATATCTGTCGATCCAAAACCAGAATGCCGCGCCCACTCTATAGCCCAGTATAAAACCGTTTGTATGGTGAGGGCTGCCGGGCTCGTAAAGGAGCAGCGGCGGGTTTCTCCAGTCTGCCTGATGGTTGAAGAGGCCAATGTATTCCCTCATCATATCCGTCATGCTCTCGTGTATATGCAGCGGTACACCGCTGTAAAGCTGAGCGTTGTGGACAAGTTCGTGGGTCATTGCGTCTGTATCCCAAGGCTGCAAACGCAGCCATACCTGACCTACCCCGGATTGAAGACCGCTTGCCCAAGCAATGGAACCTCGGTTGGCATCAAGTACAAATGTTACGGGGTTAATAGTATACGGACGCTGTGCGGGGTTTTCGGTTAAGGTTGCGTCAAACATAAATAGGCTGATTGGTATCCATACTGTGTTGAATGTATGGATAAACCTGTCCATCATCGCACCGGGGCCTAAACCGTCCCTTTCATAAATATCTGTCCAAGACATAACCGTTGACCAAGGCAGTCTGTTTGCCGGCATTGGATCCGGGTCAAGGAATGTATGATAAATGTCTGATACGGGTACATATTCTCCGCATGTAGTACATCTTTCAAACCACCACAGATTAGGGTCAAAGCCCATTGCCGCAATTCCCGGCCCGGGCCTTTGCATATGGGATTCATTTATATTGGGGTTTGTGTTATTTTCTAAATTTACCCAATCCCATTCGCCAAACACATGTCCCATACGTGTTGTTGCAGGCCTGGGGCCTTGACGGAAACTACCGGTTTGGAAGTTGCCGCTTCCGGTGTGCCTTGCATTGGGGTCTATTGGAGTAATGTTAAACTTTTCGCTAAGCACTTCGCCGCAAACTGTACACACATCTACTGTATAACCCTCTGTACCGCATGTTGCGGGCGTGGTTCTTGCCGTTGTGCCCGGGTGTTGGCATTGCCATGTTGTTGACCCGATACGTACGGACGCAAGCTGTATTACATTACCCATTCTTGGGGGCGGTGAATGAAGTCTGTAGAATTGGAATGCAGTGTCTCCGGGTAAATCTGTCGCGTAAAATCTAAAATTGAACGGCCCCGTGTCTTCTACATCACCGGTGTACAGTACTACCCAGCTTCCATCTTCGCCTGTTGTTGAACCGGAAAGGGTCCAGCCTGTATTCATACGGCGGAAGTCTTGCGCCGGGAACCCTGCATTATCATTTGCGGTTTGCCATACAAAGCGGGTCGCGTAAACCGGTTCGTCATAACGCCACTCTACCCAAAACTGTCCGTTCTGTGCCTGCGTAGACACAAATTTCAAATTTTGGTTGTCATTAAACAGGTTGCCTGGGCCTTCATTGGCAGGGACCCCTACCGTAGGGCCGCGATGCAGGGCATGTCCATGCACCAGCGTATGGCCACCCAAAGCTTCCGCAAGTGTTCTAAAGCCTTCATTTTCAACAATAACATTCGCTGCTCTAAACATTGTCCAGGCTTCGTCCAGGGAATGTCCTATCCTGCTGTAGAAAAAGCCTGCCTGCAAATCGTCACATACCCACGTGTTTAAAAAGCCGTTGTTGTTTGTTGTGCTATGGGCTCCGCGCCTTAAAGGATACGTTCCGTTACGGGCCGCTTGTGCCATGTCGCGTATTGCCGCTACACCTGCATCGCCAAATTCTTCGGCAATAAATAGAAGCAGCTGCGCACCGGATGCAGTGGCTAAAGGGTTTAAAGTTGCTGCTGCGGGTACCCAGGTTCCTTCTTGGATGTATTGCCCAAAATGGACTCTGCCAAATACACGCAGTCCTTCGGTAATCCATGCAGGGAATGCGCCCGGTGCTTCCGGAACGGGATACGGGCCGCCCTGCGCCAATTGCACAAGGCCTTGTACAAGAAAATCTGTATTGAATCCGCCGCCTGCGTTTAGGTTAGCCGCGGTGATTCCAACACGGTTGGGCAACACTACATTGTTGTTGCCAAGCACATACACTACTTCAAATACTTCGCCATCACCGAAGAAGTTAACAATGTCTTCCCATACTTCGTAGAATGTGTTAACAACACGCTCTACAATTACCGGGTCGATAGAATCCCAATCTCCTTCAAGTGTTAAAAGCTGCCCCCTGAGTTGGATTGCGTTTGCGTCTAACTGACCATTTTCACTGTTGGCCATGGCAACAACTGCCGCTGATAACAACAGAGCAAACACAAGCATTAACGATACTAATTTTCTCATTACATACCTCCAATTTTACAAGACACTTGACTATGAATTGAAATGCCCTTTCTCGCTGTATTTATAGCTGCACCTCCTGTTTACGGATTACGATTGCCGGGCAATTTACTCGTTTCCAACCAGCGGGTTGTAACATAATACTTGCCGCCCGCCATCCAAATCTGTCATTGTTGGCCTGTCTTTTCGGCATTGGTCTGTCGCATACTGGCAACGAGACGCAAACTTGCAGCAGGTTAACGCGTACTCTTTCTCTTCTACATCTGCCATTACTATATTTTCGTCCCATTTGTCCCCTACCCGGGGTACGGCGTTCATTAAAAGCTCTGTGTACGGGTGGGCGGGCGCGTCCATTATAGTTTTGGCGGGTCCATATTCTATCAAGCAGCCCCGGTACAGGGTTGCAATGTAATCGGATACGTAATAAGCCGTAGACAAGTCGTGGGTAATGTACACAAAGGATACGTTGTACTTATCTTTCAGCTCTTTAAACAGGTTGATGATGTTCATCTTCATAGAGGCGTCAATGGCCGCCACGGGTTCGTCGGCGATAATCAGCTTAGGCCGCGTAATAAGTGCGCGGGCGATGGATATCCGCTGCAATTCCCCGCCGGAAAACTGTGACGGGTACTTTTTGCGCACTACTTCCAAAGACATACCGACGCTTTTTAACGCATCGTCAATAATCTCGTCGGCTTCATTGCGGTTTTTGGCTATTTTCAGGCGCAATGCCGTGTTGTACAAGTAACTGTCCACCTGCTTGCGTGGGGAAAATGTCTCGTAGGGGTTTTGGAAAATAGGCTGAACATCTAAAAGAAAGGAACGCTTGTTGTAAGATTTTTTGTCGCTGTATGATTTACCGCCAAGGTATATTTCGCCTAAATCTGCTTGGTGCATACGCAAAATCATTTTACATAAGGTGGTCTTGCCGCAGCCGGACTCCCCAACTATGGAAAGTATAACGGGCTTGCCCGCGTCAATGCTGAAAGAAACATCATCAACGGCGGTCAGCTTGGTTTTGCTGATAATGCTGCCGATGCGGAACATTTTTGATACGTTTTTTACTTCCAGTAGCTTATCGCTCATTATTCTTCCCCCTTTCTTTTTAGCAAGTGACAGGCCGCAAAATGCCCTTCGTCCACTTCTTTAAATACCGGTACTTCCTTGCGGCAGTGGTCGGTAGCTTTGGGGCAGCGGGGCGCGAAACGGCAGCCCGGGGGCGGGTTAACCAAGGATGGCGGGCGCCCGGGTATACCTTCCCGCGGGCGATCGTCCCCTACCCTTGGCAGGGCTTCTACAAGCATTTTGGTATATGGGTGAACAGGTGCGCTAAAGATTTTTTCCGTCACGCCAAGTTCTACCATACTTCCGGAATACATAATGCCCATCCTGTTGGTTATCTGGTAATGAACGCCCATGTCGTGGCTTACCAGTACAAGGGAGTTTTTATACTGCCGCTGCAACTGCACAAGCAGCATAAGAATACCCCGCTGCACCACAACGTCCAAGGCGGTGGTAGGCTCGTCTGCCAGTACAACGCTTGGTGCCATAAAAGTTGCAAGGGCGATAATTACGCGCTGGCGCATACCGCCGGATAACTGGAACGGGTACGCGTTAAGAAGTTCCGGTGAAAGACTCAAATCTTCCAGATACTTTGACACCCGTGCCAAAACTGCCGCTTCCGACTCTGCTTTCCGCTGAGATTTTGGGATAGAGTCTAAAAACTGAGTCTTTAACCTTGTGATGGGGTTAAGCACAGACTGTGCCGCCTGGGGAACATATGAAATGTCATTCCACCAAGTTTTGCGAATTTCTCCGGAAGCATAAGAAAACGGCTTGCCGTTTTTCTCGCCGGACAAAACCACCCGGCCCGCGTCAATTTGCAGCGGAAATTCCACAATGTCGTAAAGTGCTTTTAATAAAGTGGTTTTGCCGCAGCCGGATTCCCCGGCTATGCCAAAGATTTCGTTGTCTAAAATGTCAAAATTCACGTCTTTGATTACATGTACGTCTCCGTTAATTGTATTGTAGGAGGTACTTAACTGCTGAACGCTCAACATTGTTATTGCCCCCTCTTCTTAGATAGAAAGTCGTTGTAGCCGGTAAACAACAGGAACAGGCCGATGAATATAAAGGAGGTTGCCACAATTGGCGAACCTACCCAAATCCATTCGCCCAGGAATATTGCGTTACGGCCCCGCGCCCATTGTAGCATGTTGCCCAAAGACACCAATGTAGCCGGAGAAAGCCCAAGAATAGCAAGGCCTGTCTCTGTTCCGATGGCAACTAAAACCGCATTAAGGAAATTGGACAACGACCATGTAAGGGCAAAAGGCAAAATTTCTGTTACAACAATTTGAAAAGTTCCTTCACCGGAAAATTTTGCGGTATGAATAAAGTCCCTTTCCCGCAGGGTTAAAGACATAGATCTTATTTGTCTACTTGGCCACGCCCAAGAGAAGAGAGACAGTGTAAGTGCCACGGTTAAAACCGTCGCCTGTCCTTGCAGTAATGCACCCATTAAAATTAGAATGGGAAGCATCGGTATAACAATAAATGTGTCGGTTATGGTGGAAAGAATCCTGTCAACTATGCCGCCTGTAAAGCCTGCGATAAGCCCAACCAAAACCCCTACTACAGTGCCTATTGTGGCAACAATTATGCCAATAAGCAAAGAATTGTGTATACCGTTAATTAACAGCCAGAAAATATCCTGCCCTATTGTGGTTGTCCCCAGCCAATGGTCCCAGGAAGGACCCTGGTGGGTTGGGTACGAGAAAATGCTAAAGGGGTCTGTATGGGGGAATTGGTAAACTACAAACCCCAAAAACAGTGAGAACATGGTCATCACAAAGCCAAATTTAAAGCGCAAGTTACTGTGTTTCCAAACAGTGCCAAATCCGCGTAGTATTCTCATAATCTCACCCCCTATTTATATCTAACCCGAGGGTCGATGAAAGGATAGACCAAGTCCACAATTAATGTAGAAATGGATATAGCCACTATGGATATGGTAATTGTGCCAAGAATCATATTAAAGTCGGAAAGTAAAACCGCCCGCTGTATCAATGTACCCACACCGGGGAAACCAAATATAATTTCTACCATAATGGCTCCGCTAAAAATTGTACCCAGGCTAAGGGCAAGGGCGGTAACTTGGGTAAGAATAGAGTTGCGGAATACATAGTTCCTGCTAATTTCTTTTTCCGGCAGGCCGCGATACCGGGCATACAATACAAAATCTTCTTGGGCTACTGTAGAAGACAGGGCTTTCATGGAAATAATCCACCAGCCCGTACCGCCAAGCAGCAAGGCTATTGCCGGTAATGTTGCAGACCGTACTACCGACGTAAACCATACCCAAGTCCCGCCGTGGAAGGCAATGTGTGCCTGCAGCGGGAACCACCCAAGCAAAAACGCAAACACAATTTGCAGCACCAATGCCACAATAAAAAATGGAATTGGGTAAATAAAAATAGCGACAGATTCCATTATCCTGGACGATCGTTCGTCTTTTCGGAAGCCTGCCCTAAGCCCGATTAAGTTGCCGACTATCCATGCGAGTATTATAGTAAACAACGACAGAAAAACCGTATAAGGCATAGATCGCATAATTATTTCGTTTGCGGGGGTAGGAAACGCCGTTAGGGAAGGGCCAAAGTCGAAACGCAAAAGCCCGTTGCGCAAGTAATGTACATATTGGCTCCACAAGGAACCGTCCAGGCCAAACTGCACCCGCAAATTATGCCGCATTGCTTCAACTTCGGCAGGGTGCATTGTGCCCTGCAACATTACCATTTGGGCAATCATGTTATCTACAGGGTCTGACGGCAGCATACGTGGTATAAAAAACACCACGGTTACGCCAATCCAAATGGTTAGGGCGCATGTAAGTACGCGCAAAAGTAAGTAATTTCTAAATTTCATACAAGTTCACCCTCTGTATAGATAAGTAAGTAAAAAGGGCTGTCGAGACAGCCCTTGTAATTCTTCGTAAGCGTTAATTAACAGGCTCGATGAACGGAAGGATGTGCTTGAACAAGCTCCACCACCACCATGGGCCATTGTATGGGTTGTCGGCAGATGGGAAATTAGTCCAGTGGGTATTAACTGTAGGTACAAATTTAATACCGGAATGGAAACCGATTGTCGGCAGCTGCTCGATTGCATACTTTAGCATTTCTACTGTCAATGGTTCTGTACGCGGGTCATTTGGATGCAAAACTTCCATTTCACGGATCATCCGTGTCATGTTAGGGCTGCGCCAGCGTGCTGCCTGGCCTGCACCGCGTTCGCCAAGCGGGGCCATAAGGTCCATATCCCAGCCTTGGATTTGTGCATAAATGTCGCGGGTAATAAAACCAAACGGCCAGGAACCGGAGATTTCGAATTGACCAAGGTCATGAACCGTACCCCATGCGGCAGGGTGATGAGATTCCAAGTTTACGTTAAACCCAAAGTCACGCAATTGAGCAAATGCCGCCTGAACACCGCGGGCCGCCTGAATTTCTGCGCCGCCGCCAAGGTAGCTCATTGTGAAGCTGAAAGGCGCACCTTCAAAGTGCCATGTGTCACCTATAAGTTCAAGGCCTGCCATTTCAAACAACTGCCTTGCAACTGCAGGGTCATGTCTCCAGGCACCGTACCCGAATGTGTCGTACAAGGATGCGGCATCTGTTGGAATATTGTGGCCGCGTGCGCGAAGGATGTTGCCCATACGGTGAGCATACTCCCTGTCATACGGGTAGAAGCGTGAGCCGTCTGCAAGCTGGATGTAGAATTCCGTCTCTAACCATCTTAGCAGATGCGGGCGCAAATATGCGTCTTGGAAAGCTGCGGTTGCCGTAATTAACGGGAATGGGCTTGCACGGCCTATACCGTCGAATATAAACAGCGAAATTTCGTCGAAATTAAGTGCCGCGGCTATGCCCCAGCGGAAATATCTGTTGCCAAACGGCGCAACGTCGTGGTTGAAAACAAGACCTTTTGCGGCAGGGTCGTCACTTGTTCCGTATGGGAACTCTGCGTACCAGCCTTGTACATTGGGGTTAGCGTTTCTCATAACCGTTAACATTTCCGGTGTTACTTCTACCAGAACGTCAACTTCGTTGTTGATAACTGCCATTTGACGAGCCATGTCATCACCAAGCGAACGGAATACTACATAAGCCGCTGCAGGCATTCTGCCATGGATAACGCCAACTGTACTGCGCTCCCAATCCGGGCGGCGTTGGAATAGAATCCATGTGCCCAGCGGGTCGTAGCTGTGTACGGTGTAAGGGCCTGCAACAACAGTATTTACACCGTCGCCCGGCCATGTTGCAGGGTTAGGAACTTGCGAGAAAATATGCTCCGGCACAATACGAAGGGTGTTACCCCAAATTGTTACGCCGAAAGACTTGCTTAAACGCGGGAACGGATCGTTTGTCCTGATACGGACTGTCCAGTCATCCACCTGCTCGATAGATTCAAATACCATCTGGTAGAATGAATGCTGTGGAATGTCTGTTGTGTTTTTGATCATGTTCATGGTAAATACCACGTCACGGGCGGTAAGCGGCTGCCCGTCAGACCAATAAATGCCTTGGCGGATGTCAATGTAGTGAAGTGTGTAGTTTTCTGAAGAGCGCGGTAAGGCCGCCGCTACTTCGCCAAACTGCTCGCCGGACATGGTGTCAATTTCCCACATCATGGCAGACATTAGCTGATGAATACCGGAACCGGCAGCGGTACCGGGCATAAATGTGTTAAACTGCCCCGGTGTGTCTACAGGGTTTTGGAACTCTACAATAAGAGTTTGGCTGCGTGGGGTACCCCATTGTGTCATTGCGCCGCCGTAATCGTCTCCGCCCCTGTTACATGCCGCCAAGAAAATGGTTAGTGCCAGTATTGCCGCAGCTAATACCAAAATTTTGGTCATTTTTTTAGTCATTTTATGACCCCTTTCTTTGTTTACATGATTTTATATATTAAAGCGGCCTTGCCGCGTGTGCAGCCTTATCATCACATACAGTGCAATACCACCAAATACATACAATATATATAATTTTTTACATGCAATTGCCAAACGTATTGTGACATCTGTTTGTAATATTGTCAAGTATTATTTTTTTATGAATTATTTTTGACATTGTAGTCTATTTGCAATCTTTGAATACGACCTTTTGTTATGATAGAATATTTCTATGACACCGCATTCGGAACGGAGAGATTTTATGTCAATAAAAATACCGGAGTTACTTGCACCGGCAGGCGGTATGGAAAGTGCCTTTGCCGCCATAAACGCAGGGGCAGATGCGTTGTATCTTGGGGGCAAAAATTTTAGTGCACGCAGTTCTGCACAAAATTTTACAGAAGATGAATTGATAGACCTGGTAGAATATGCGGCACTTCGTAATGTAAAAATTTACATTGCCGTAAATACTTTGTATACAAACACCGAAATGCCGCATGTTTTAAATTTTATAAACAGTATGTACAAAGAAGGTGCGGCAGCATTTATTTTGCAGGACCCGGGGCTTGCGTATGTTTTGAAATCCCGTTTCCCACAGGTAGAAATCCATGCTTCTACGCAAATGTCTGTTCACAGTACAGCCGGTGTAAAATTTATGGAGAAAATGGGTTTTTCGCGGGTTGTTTTAAGCCGCGAACTATCCCTTGAAGAAATAACGGAAATAAACAGGGAAACCAATATTGAGTGCGAAGTTTTTGTACACGGCGCGTTATGTATTTCTTATTCCGGGCAGTGCCTTATGTCCAGCCTGATTGGCGGACGCAGTGGCAACAGGGGAAAATGCGCACAAATATGCCGCACGAAATTTCAAATGGTCCGAAAATCCGACCGGTTGAAAAACCCGTATCAAAGCGGTTACTTTCTTAGCCCCAAAGATATGATGGCATTGGAGATTTTAGGCGGCATTGTGTCTGCGGGCGTGTCATCTCTTAAAATTGAAGGGCGCATGAAAAGCCCGGAATATGTATTTTTAGTGACAAAAGCCTATCGGGAACAGCTGAATAAAATTGCTACCGGAGACAAAACACCTGTCAGTGAAAACACCGTGCAAAACTTATTACAAATTTTTAACAGGGGCGGCGACTTTTCCACAGGCTATTACAATAATTATGCAGGCATTGGCATGATGAGTACGGTTACGCCAAAAAGTTCCGGTACTTTAATTGGCGAAGTTGTGGCCTATAAAAACGGTAAATGCAAGATAAAATTTGCAAAACCCGTTAACCCGGGCGACGGAATAGAAATTTGGACTACTGACGGAAACCATGTGGGCACAGGAGTATCAAAGCAAATTGGCACGAACAGTACCGCTGAATTTGTACTTACCGGCACAATTGAAAAAGGCAATAAAGTGTATAAGTCCTATGATAAAGGGCTTATTGACACTGTAAAAAGCGAAATGGCAGCTGCTAAGAAAAAACGGACGGTTACGGGCAGGATTAACGCTGTTGCGGGGGAAAATTTAAAGCTGACATTATCTGCGGGAAATAATACGGTTGAAAAGTACGGCTGTGTTGTGGAAGCTGCCCAAAACGCACCAATGGCCAAAGATGAAATCATTGGGCAGTTATCAAAAACAGGTAATACGCCTTTTCAGATTAATTTTACGGAAGCGAATATTGGCAGCAATATTTTTGTAAGCAAATCTGCTTTGAATAAGCTGCGGCGAGAGGCATTGGAAGAGCTGGAAGCAGAAATAAGAAGAAGCGTAAAAAGAGTACCGTTGGAAAATAACTGCAAACTACTGCCCGGCCCTAACAGCGGCGAACAAAAAATAACTGTACAAATTAGCTGCACAGGCCATCTTGCGGCTGTGGCCGACCGCGATATTTCCCGGGTGTATATTAATTACAGCCCGGGAAATATCGCGGCCCTATCTTCCATTCAATACCCGGCAAATTACACAGCCGAAACTTTCGTGGCCTTGCCAACCATCAGCCGAAACTCTTTGGAAGATGAGCTGAAAATTGCGTTTGCGCAATTAGAATCTGCCGGTATAGACGGTTATCTTGTGTCCACTTACGGTCAGTTGCATATTTTGCAGCAAATGGGCACAAAAAAGCAAATCATGCTCAATTACACATTTAACATTTTCAATAGTTGGGCGGCAGGATTTTTCAAAAGCATGGGACTTGGCGTTACCCTTTCCCAAGAGCTGAATATCCACGAAATAAATTCCATGAACACCCGCGAGTTTGAACTGGTTGCATACGGACGGCAGATACTGATGTCTACCCATAATTGCCCTGTCTGCTTGTATGGTGCGGAACCCAATTTAATTGATAGGATGGGCGTAAAATTTCCAATTATTACAGATTGCCGCAACTGCATAGCTCATATCCTAAATGGCAAAGTGCTGGACACATCGACAAAGTTCCGGCAAATAAAAAGTACCGGCGCAAAATCTTTTCGTCTTATTTTCACCACGGAAGACAAAGACACAATCCGCGAAACCATTATCCGCTATACACAAGCATTTTCCGGCATAAACTGTACGCGACAAAACAATGACTCCACCTTCGGGCACTTTTTCCGCGGTGTTGAGTAATTTATACAACTGCCCTGATAGTTTCAACCACACTTTCCTTACGCAGCCTTGCGGCAGAAAATCTGGTGGTTATAAAGGTAACAATAAAAATACCGCCTATGCAAATTAGCATCATTTGCCACGGGATAATAAATCCAAACCGTACCCTGTCCATTTGTGTGCCTAAATACACACCCCAGGCCGCAAGCATACCCAATGGCAGGCCAAACAACAAAGCACGCACAGAGGAAATTAAGCTTTCCAGGGCAAGCATACGTCTTATACCGCCCGGGGTCATGCCCACGCTTGTAAGCATGGCAAATTCCCTGGCGCGTATTCTTGTGTTGGTGGAAATTGTGCTAATAACATTTGTAAGGGCAATTAATGTAAGCATAGTTGCAAAACCGTACACCAACAGCGTTATTATATTGGTTAGGGTTTGCACTTCTAACGCGCGTTCGTCCAGGCTGCCAATAAAAACACTCATATTGCTAATCTCTGAAAAATACTCTTGCCGCACGTCGCCTAAAAAGTCTATAAATTCCCTGGCTTGCCCTGTTTGGATAAACCAATAGTAGGAACCTATAGGAAGGCTTGGCACAATTATGCTTATCTCAAAAAACGCTGAAAAAAGTATATCTTCCGGCAAGTGCCTAATTTGCCCGTGTACAAAAACATCCGGCGGGTCTTCTGCGTACCTGTGCCCCCAATAGCCAAAAGATGTGGCAGTTGTAACGGCCAAATTTTCTCCAACCAGGTGCCCAAACGGGTGAGTTTGCCTGGTTATCCCAAGCACATCTGTCTCGTTGCGCACATTAATAAGCACGTTGGAACCGTAGGGCACGCCTGCTTCTCGCACCACCCGGGAATAAATTTCCGGTGCCACAGCCATAACCCTTATGTTTTCCCGCTCGCCGTTGATATACGTGGTTAAAAGCGAATGGGAATACCCACGTACCACCGCACCGGGGAATTCTTTCATACGGGCTGTTAAAGTTTCTATTATTTCCGGGGGAATATCCTCTACGCTTCTGCGGGTGTTAAAAACAACATTGGCGTAAATACCATCGTAATTCATTACACGCCACTGCAAAAGTAAGTTATCCCGCAGGCTGACAGTTGCCAAAAGCAAAACAATGCTAATTGTAAGGGACAATACAGTTGCACGGTAGTTCCTGCGGCTGCGCTTCATTTGCTTTGCGGCCAAGTGGCCCTCTACGCCGAACAGCAGGCGGCTAATGCCCAACGTGCGCAGCTTTTTTACCTTTACATTGTCGGAATGGAAAAGCGCGGCCACCGCAGGGTGCCTTGCGGCTTTTTCCGCAGGCAGCCAGGCAGAAAGCAGCACAACCGCAAATGACGCCGCAACAGCCCCAAGCAACGCCCAAACCGATATTGTAAAGGGCAGGCTAAAATCGTTGCCAAGACTGGCAATTGGGCGGAGCATATTATTAATTATGCGCAGTACAAAAAAATTTACAAGAATACCAACCGCAACACCCGCAGGTATGGCCCCTACGCCCAAATATACAGCCTCGTACATTATAATCGACATTACTTGTGCTTTTGTGGCACCAACGCTTTTTAATATACCAAACTGGCGGGTGCGCTCCCCGGCAGATACCCTAAAGGCGTTAGAAATAACAATTACCGCCGCCGCTGCAATAACGCCTCCAAGTACCAGCGCGATTACAAGCAGACCTATTCTTTCGCGGAAATAAACGGGACGGCCTTCAATAGCCAAATACTCCATAGCAGAAGCGGCAAACCCGTTTACCGCTGTAAGCATGGCCAAACTTAGGGCAATACCCAAAAGTGTCCATATTGTACGCCGCTTAGCTATTTTTAGCTGCTGCAGGGCCAGGGTACCGGTTAAAGATTTGCTCATGCTAAAACCTCCTCGTCACGGAGGATTTTGCCGTCGCTTAAAGTGATGATTCTATCCGCCTGAAGGGCAATTTTTTCGTCATGGGTAATTAACACAATAGTTTGACTGTACCGTGTATTTGCCATTACCAGTAAATCTATGATGGTCTGGCCGGATTGACTGTCCAAGTTGCCCGTGGGTTCGTCTGCCAGAATTACTGCGGGTTTATTTATTAACGCCCGCGCCAAAGAAACCCGTTGCTGCTGCCCGCCGGATAGTTGGCTTGGCAAATGCCCCGCGCGGCTTGTAAGACCCGTTGCAGTCAACAGCTCTGTAAGAGTTGCATCGTCGGGTTTGCGCTTGTCCAACAGGAACGGCAGCATTATGTTTTCCGATGCGGTTAGTGTAGGAATTAGGTTGTAAAACTGATACACAATCCCCATATTGCGACGGCGGAAAATTGCCAGATTAGATTCGTTCATGGCAAAAATATCTTGCCCGTCTATTACCACCTTACCGGAAGTAGGGCGGTCTACGCCCCCAAGTAGGTGCAGTAAAGTGGACTTGCCACTGCCCGACGCACCCACAATGGCTATAAACTGCCCTTTTGGAACAGAAAATGATACATTATCCAAGGCGTTTATACGGGCATCGCCTTTTCCATAGGTTTTTGTTAAATTTTCTACAGTTAAAATGTTCATAGGTTGGCTCCTTAAGTTTTGATAATTGGAGTATACCTATCCTATGTGACTATAAAGTGACTTGCAAGTGACAGTTTAGTCATTTAAAATTACCCCCTGATAGCAGGGGGTAATTCCGGAAAAAATTTTAGTGTAAAAGCCGCACCTTTCCCCTTGCCACCGGCATCAACTTCAATATCCCCGCCCTGGCCGCGCATAATAGCCTTTGCCAAAGGCAGGCCAATACCTGTGCCTTGGCCGTCACCGCCAAACCGACGGAAAAGGCTTTTTATTTTGGTGGAAGGTATCCCTTCCCCGGCGTCTGTAACGGAAATAAATTTACAAATTGGATTTTCCCCCACAGAAATTCTAACCGTACTGCCCTCCGGGGAATGCTCCAGCGCGTTTTTTATAACATTAGTTAGGGCTTCCGCCGTCCAGTTTAAATCGCAAAAAATTTCAATATTGCCCATAATCTCCACTTGCTGATTTTTTATATCCAGCATAATTTTTAAGGGCGAGACGGCAAGGCCAATCAAGTCTTTTACCGATGTGGCAACGGGGTTAAATGCAACCGTACCAGATTCCAGCTTCGCCATTTTTAACAGTGAGTTTACAAGCCAGCCTGTTTGAGTTAACCCTTGCCGTATGTTTGCAGTAAACTCTGTCTGCTTTTGGGGCGGTGCGTCTTCCAGCAAGTCTACCATTACCATCATAGCCGTAAGTGGTGTTTTTAGCTGGTGAGAAATATCCGCCAGCGTATCTGCAAGGCGGGTTTTGTCCTCTTGCAGGCTTGCGGCTTGGTTGTTCAGACGGCAGGCCAGGGTGTGGATGTCGTTTTTTAATATGGAAAGCCGCCCTTCCAGGTTGTCCCGCAGGTCCAGTGCGTGACCGTCTACAATGCGGCGCACGTCCGCAGATAACTGCTCTACTTCTTTGCGGCTAATTATCATTGGCTTTGTACCCCATTCCCTTTACAGTTTCTATGTTGGCCCCGCTGCCTATTTTGGCCCGTAACCGTTTAATGTACACGGTAAGGGTGTTGTCTTCTACAAATTGCCCGGCAGCATCCCACAGGTGGTTTAAAATTTGCCCGCGGCTTAAAACCTGCCTTTTATTGGTGGCAAATGTCAAAAGCAAGCGATATTCCAGGGCGGTCAAATCCAGCGGGGTATCGCCCAGTAATGCCTTTCCTTCATTAGTATGTATCCGTATATCCCCAAGCACTAATACATCGCCCAAGCCATGCCTGCGGCGAAGCACGGCCTTTACCCGCGCCATTAACTCTCCCATGCGGAATGGCTTTGTCACGTAATCTTCCGCACCAACTTCGAAGGCACGGATAATATGCCCTTCCTCGTCAATGGCCGTTAAGAAAATTAAAGAAACCCCGGCAGATTTTAAAGACTCCACCAGGTCGAAGCCGGAGCCATCGGGCAGACCAATGTCCAAAACTGCCAAGTCGAACGATAATGAAAGGGCTTTTGCCGTTTCAATATCCTTGGCATGGGCGGCAATATAGCCAGCTTGCTCAAAGGCATATATCAGCCCGGAAGATATAATCGGGTCGTCTTCTACAAGCAGTAAACGCGGTGTGCTTTCGTCATGCATGGGCGGGCCTCCTGGAATTGTAAAATCTAACACGCCGCTATTTTGACAGAAATTTTACTTGGTTTCAAGATTTTCTTCACACAAACAGTAATGTTTCTTCGTCTTCCCGTGTTATACTATGTATGAAGCGAAACAAACGATGAAAGGAAGTTAATTATGAAAAAAATCACAAAAAAACAACTTGCAGCAACGCTTCTTGCCGCGCTGCTAATGTTAACACCTTTTACGGTGTCAGCCAACAACACTGACGCAATCACCGTAACAATTAACGGGCAGGAAGTGTATTTTCCGGACCAAAGCCCCATTATAATAGACGGCACAACTCTTGTGCCTGTCCGCGGGGTATTTGAGACACTGGGCTGGGAAGTAAACTGGAATAGAGAAACTTCCACAGCACTTCTTAACCGGGGGCATGTACACATTGGAATTACAATTGGGCAGCCATTTTTTGAAGTGCTTATCTATGACCCGGACTCACCGTTCCCGGGCCATGGCGTTCTTCATATGATAGATGTCCCGGCACAGATAATTGGCGGCAGAACAATGCTGCCCTTGCGCGCCGTTTTGGAAAGTGTAGGTTACACCCTGGATTGGGACGGCAGCACAAGAACTATATTAATTTCACCCCAGCGGCGGCCATCAGCATTTACAATAGAGGATTATGACGGCTTAACCCCTACCGCCTTGGAATTACTTTATGTTGACGAGTTTGGAAACAGGTATTATCTATCGTCCATTCGCTCTAGCAACATCATGCTTACATTCGAGGACGGTACGCGAATATCCTTAAGGGAAGCCATTGACCTGCAAAAAGTCACAATTGATGAACTGATTGCCAACGGATTAAATCTTATCATCGAAGGCGTTGACCATATGTCCGAAGACCCTCCTGCGCCGTCTTTAACAGGGCGTTTTATCGCCGCAAACAATGCCTATATTTTAGTTCTTGAAGATGGCTCACCGGTAATAATGGGCAACATGTCCGGGGTAGAAAACCTATTTGCAAGACTGCAAACCGGAGATAAAATTAGGGTTACCTTTGGTGGATATATGCTAGATTCACTCCCTCAACAAACGAGTATCTATGACTTTACGCTAATCGAAAGCGGCAGCATAGAAGATATACCCACCGAAACTTACAATTTGCTAGCGGAAATGGGTTGGCTTGGGGAGTAACTTTTCCGCCTATCCATTAACAAGTTAACACACAACCCAATTGTAACAAGTATACCGCCCGTCAAATTCCGCAAAGACAGCCGATTGGATATAATTACATCAATTAAAACCCCGGAAAATATTTTGCCTATAAATATCAGCAGGGTAAGGTAAAAGGCGGATATTTTTACTACGGTAATATTGCTGATAAGTACAACACATACCCCAAGTACTCCACCAAAATATATCCACCAGCTTGTTACGATAGGGGCTGCAAAAACCGCTTCTCCTCTTCCTAAAATTAACAAGACTATAGCTGCTACGCCAAGCCCAACAAAATAATTAAAAAATGTCCCCACCCGTACATTTGTTAAATTGGAAAGCTTGGCGTTCAGCGTCCGGGATAAAACTATGTTAACCCCTGCGGCAAAGGACACCGCCACCGCAACAATTTCCAGGTTATCAACCATTATGCCAATGCCGCCGATAATAAGGAACAGACCAACCAATTTACCTTTGGTAAAAGGGTGTTTTTGCATGCCAAAAAACCCAAACTGATCAATGGTAAGGCCCGCAGCACTTTGCCCCAGCAGCCCCAGCGCAAGTATGGCAGAAACACTAATCCTGCCAAATGCCAGGTTGTTAAACACGGTAGTCATTACCCCAATGGCACCGCCAAGGTAAAGCCAGGCGGGGTACCTTACGGCAAACACCTTGTCCCGCCGTATTAGTACAACGGCAGTAATTAAAAGCAGCCCGGCTATGTGAATAATTACCGTGGCAAAATAAATGCCGTACTGCCCCGTCAACTCGCCGTTGAAAACAACCATTACCGTAATTAAAATCCCCGTTAGCAGCGAAAGAAAATAATACATACGACACCTCCATTTTAAGCGGCTTTGCCGCGCGCTTTATATATTGCATACATTATAATTCGCAGCTTGACCTATGCATATGACATATGTCACACTGTAGGTACAGGAGGCGACAAATTATGATGAGACAAAAAATCAACATAAATAATCCGAAACACGTAACTGTACTTTCTCGGTATGGCCTGCAGGGCTTAGACCTAACTCACGGGTCACACGTTACATTTGAGCAGGGCGAATTCCTTTCCCATGCAGGTGAGTCAATGGAAAGTATCTACTTTGTTATTTGCGGCAAAGCAAAAGTGTTTCTAAATTTATCAACAGGGAGGCAGTTGCTGCTGGCGTATTTCACATCAAAAGGGATTATCGGCGACATAGAGCTAATGACAAATAAACCCGTTAACTACACCACCGTCCAGGCCGTCACCGAGTTTAGCTGTATAGCGTTGCCCCTTAACATTTACGGAAGCACGCTAAAAAATAACAATACATTTTTGAACTATGTAGCCGTAGAACTTGCGGAAAAGCTTACCCAACGGGTAGTTAACGGCGCCATAACAACGCTGCAGCCCATAGAATCACGGGTGTGCGCGTACATTGCCCAAGCCGCGGACAACGACTTTTTCCGAGAAACCCTTACCGATGTTGCTGTTATAGTAGGTGCCAGTTACCGCCACCTGCTGCGCTGCCTTGGCAAACTGTGCAGCGAAGGGGTATTGGTTAAGGAGAGCAATGGTTTCCGCATTGCAAATAGACGGGTGTTAGACAGTAAGGCCGGGGATTTGTATGTGCTTAAATGATAATAGGCTGCGGTGTTTTTTGAAGCATTGCGTCAAAACCCGCGCGTTTACATAAATCGGTACCGTCAAGGGTTACAGAAGCCGACGCGGCCGCCACCGCGTACCGCAATAGTTCCGGGGTTGTAACTTGCGACAAAACCCCATGTATTAACCCCGCAACCATAGAATCCCCTGCCCCCTGTACACCACGCACATCCACACCCAAGCCGGGGCAAAAATATGAAGCTGTTGGTGTTACAAGAACCGCACCTTCCGCCCCCATGGATACGCAAATAAACGGTATGTCTTTTAAAATATCGCATGCCCGGCAAAAATCCGCAATATCTTTTGAGGCAGCAAATTTTACGCCAAAAGTACTTTCTAGTTCGAAAAGATTGGGCTTTATGGCGTAAAGCTTTTTATCTGCTTCCAAGGCAAGACGTAAAATGTCGCCTTCCCCGTCCAAAAACACTTTGCCGCCCCATAAGGTTGACAACGCTGCGTAAATATTTTTTGGTACACCCGCAGGCAAGCTCCCGCTAAGCACTAAAATTCCACTTTCGCCGTATTTCCGGGAAAGTGCCGCAACTTTTTCCTCTAACTTTTGTACATAAATTTCCGGCACAAACTCCCCCGGCTGGTTTAGTTCCGTCATTTCTCCTGTAGAATCGTCGTAAAGCTTTATGTTTACCCGCACCGCGCCTTCGACAGTCTCAAAATCATGGTGAATATCCAGGGAATCCAGTTTCTTTGTCAATTTTTCGCCGCCGTCTGCAAAATTAAAGCCTATGCAAGATGGGGATTGTCCTAAATTTTTTAACACAACGGCCACATTTGTCCCCTTACTTGCGGCAGATTCGTATGTGCGGCGCACACGGTTCATCCCGCCGTACGTAAAAGCAGGGACGTGATACTGCCAGTCTATACAGGGGTTTAGATTTACAACGGTTATCATGGCCTTCTCCCTATTTCGCTCCCATAGTAATTTTTCATACCATCACATCGCCAACATTCCCATAACCCTAAGTACATAAATGAACACCGTAAGTGTAGCCGCAGACATGACTGTAGAAAATACAACTATTGTGCCTGCAATGTAAGTATCGCCGCCCATTTCTACAGCCATTGCGTAGCCCACTACCGCAGACGGTATGCCAAACAGCATTAGAATAACTGCCAAATCGTAATCCCTAAACCCTAAGCCTATTGCAAAAATAACAAAAACAAGAGGCAGTACGACAACTTTTATTACACTTCCTATCATTGCATACTTGAATTTTACATCAAAACCGTGAAACGTCATGCCGCCCCCAAGGCACAGCAGCGCGAGAGGCGTGGCAAGGTTGGCGGTAGTGTTTATCGCGTTGTTGACCATAACGGGCAATTGAATATGAAACACTGCCAGCAAAATACCAATTGCAATCATAACATTGGACGGGTTTTTTAAAACAGCCCAAATTATCGCCCATATGCTAAGCTTTTCCCCTGTACACGGCGCAAGTGCCAAAATAGAAAACACATTAAAAAACGGCACAACAAAAACCATTATCAATGCCGCCCGGGCCATCCCTGCATCACCGCCAATGTTAATTATTAGCGGCGTACCAAGAAGCGCGAAACTGCCCCTATACGCCCCCTGCGCAAAAGAAGCCAAAACTGCCTTTTCTTTCAAAAAAAGAGCGGCTACACCCCAAATAATGAAGAATGCCGCAATTGAAGTAACAACGGTAAAGGTAATGAATTTCATATCAATAAACTCGCCGATTTCAACTTCATACACTCCCCTAAACAATAACGCGGGAAGTCCAATAGAATACACAATTTTATTGCCACTTGCTAAAAAGCCCGAAGAAATAATTTCCCGTTTTTTTAGTATGTATCCCAAAAGCATAACCACAAACACAGGAACTACAACGTTTAAACTAAATAGAAAATTGTCTAACATTTTCTAGCCTCCTATTTAATGGGGACGCTGTCCCCCTAACCCCTGCCGCTACAGTGCGGGAAGCGGCATAGCCGCATTTTTTCCGGCATATACATGAAAGAATCTGATAATTTTAGGGGTGTACTAATGAAACAACAGCTTTTGAAACAGCGAATTGTACTGGGGCTAATGCTGCTGTGTGCTGCGGTGCTTTTTACATGGGAAGGACACAGGCGCGCCCAAGAGCCGTTGCAGCTATGGATATTTGGCGACCCTATCCAAGTGCCTGCCATACTACACCCGGGTGCCATTGAACCCGCCATACCGGAAGATACAAATTCTTTAACGCCGCAGCAACTACCGCCACGCATAAGGCTTGAGCCGCTGTCACCGGAATACATTAAAACGCTTACAAATTTTACCTATCTGACAACCCGTATATTTCTTGTAGACCCGGAGACCATTCTACTCCCATCTGACATAGATGTCCATAGTTTTTTAGAAGCAGATTTAACCATCGACAACACAGTGGATGGCCCCACTGTATTAATTTTTCATACACACTCTGCAGAAATGTTTACAGACAGCAACCCTGCCGACCCAATGACAGGAATAATGGGTACCGGTAAATACCTTGCCCGTGTACTTACAGAAAATCACGGTATTGAAGCCCTGCACTACACAGGCCGTTTCGATATGCTGGACGGAAGAAGCCACCGCCCGGGCAGTTACGAACGTATGGAACCGGCAATACGCCAAATTCTTGCGGACAACCCTTCGATACAAGTTGCAATAGATTTACACCGTGACGGAGTGGGCCCTCACGCGCCTGCATTTGTCCACTATGTGAATGGCGTACCCACTGCGCAAATCATGTTCTTCAACGGGTTAAGCCGCCAAAACAGAAATGGACAAGCAGTCAACATAGACCGCTTGCCCAACCCGTACCAGCGTGAAAACTTAAATTTTAGTTTTCGTTTACAGCTTGCCGCCAACCAACTTTACCCGGGCCTGGCAAGGAGAATTTACTTGCGCGCCTTCCGCTACAGCCTGCACATGATGCCCTTAAGTACGTTGGTGGAAGTTGGTAACCAGCACAATACCCGGCAGCAGGCAAAAAATGCAATGTATCCCCTGGCGGATATTATTGCGGCGGTGGTATTGGGGTGCGATGTGTGTTATACTATTTGCGAGGAGTGAGCGTGATGAAAAAATATACTTTATTGATAATTTCCATCTTGTTAGTATTTACAATCGGGTTTACAGGTTGTTCAACAGAAGTGAGTACTGATGAGTTTGGGGAAGAAGAGTGCTTTTTAGACTCATTTATTGACGAAGAGCTGCTGGAAAATTTAAGACGTGCAACCTATTATGGTGCTAAGATACGGGAACATTTTATTAGCACATTAGGCACTGCTTACCCAAGTTTTTTTGGCGGTGAGTATATTAACAACCACGGGTATTTGGTTGTTAATATTGTTGGGCCAAGCTATGTACAGACCACAGCGGCCATAATGATAAATGACTTGTTTGGGGAGGGTCATGGGGTGATTTTACAGGCTGCTAATTTCTCATATTATGAACTACAAGATGCTCAAGACCTTATTTTCAGGACAGTATTTGATAATCGCGATAACGATACCATTAAGCACATAAGGAATAATTTTAATGGCAGTGACATAATGTATAATTTAAATGCCATAATAGTGTATTTACGCGAATTAAATGATGATGAAATATATTTATTTAGAAAATATGTTTTTGATTCTCCAATGCTGATTTTTCAAGAACGCAACGCAATAAGAGTTCTTGAAATTGACAGCTAAGAAATAAAAACGGCGCAGCTAATGAATCTTGGCTGCGCCTGTTTTTATTTATCCAGGAACATTTACATAGAGACTAAAACCAGGTCAAACCAAATCTTGAAAGAATATCTACCGCATTTATTGCCGCCCAACCTATGGTTTGCCCAGTATCCGGATTCCTTAAAGATGCTGCATGTATACCTATGATATGTCTATGTGTAGTTGTAAATACTACTCCTCCACTATCGCCCCCTTGTGTGGGTAGAGAATAATTAATGAGTATTTGGTTCCTCCAGCCAGCAGGGCAAGTTATACTTGTCGCAACAACACTTCCAACTCTTGTACCTGTCGATGAGCCAAGAAGAGCAACATGGTCACCTTGTCTTGGTTGTGTAACAGCAGTTAGAGTACCAAAATTTCTTGCCATGTTAGTAACATTGCCTGTTTCCAATTGAAGGAATGCAGCGTCTACTCCAGTTATAGGGCTCTCTTGATGTCTCTGAATTGTTCCAATGCGTTGTCCATTATGCCATACAACAGATTCCATTCTCATGAAAGGATCATGCCCTGTTATGATGAACCCATTCCATCCCAGAGCTGTCCTTGCTCTAAATCCAACGGATGATAAAGAAATTCTATCGCCTGGATTAAGCGTTATACTAAAAGGCGTTATCTCTTCATGATATGCGCGTTCACGGGTATATGCTGGCAAATTGTCTCTTATTGCGTATCTTTCATAAAAGCTAAGCATAGGCGAGTCGAAGACATAGTATCTAAATAATGATACTTCTTTTTCGTTTAAGCTTCGCATATATACAACTATTCCGCCTAAATCAAAGCATATACGGCTTCCGTTAAAATTTTTCAGAACACGACCTATGGGTTCACTTATTTGAGAATTTACAAATAATGTGTAATGTATCATGTCGTTGGCATTGATTATTTCATTGTGTGAAAAGCTAGTAGGCTGTAAAATAACGCTATGGTTATAGCCAAGAAGATTTGTTACCATGGTTGATGCTTCATCTAGTGTCATGATTGCATTAACTATATTAAACACTAAATACCCATCACAATTGATATACTCACCGCCAAAGAATTCTGGAAAAATAATTTCGCCAAGCCTATTTCGAGGAAAAGACTCAAGAATTATGTCACCGTAATAGTTAGCACGTTTTACATTTTCTACTACTTCGTAGCCAAAAGTGTCTACTAACAACTTATCGACCGATGCCATAAAGTATTCGTCTGCTAGTAAGTCATCAGCGAAGACGAAAATATTTATATCTTCATGTGCGTCACCGGTATCAATATAAGTATCTATACCTATACTTGTGAATCCGGTGAGCAAACTAAAGATAAGCAAACTAACTAAAAAAATACTTGCAACTTTGTTTTTCATTCAAATCTCCATTCCGGCTACGTCGGCACACATAGGAAAGAAAGGGAAGTGCCGGAAGCCTAATTTTTTTGTAAAATAGTATTTCAAAGAAAGAAGGTGAGCTGCAAAGCATTGAATGTTACTTCTCGACCTTAATCCTATTGAAAACGTTGTCACGCCCTTGTACCCGCCAATCGGCAAAGTGGTTGAACGGCAGATGAAAATTTTCCGCTCCTTTGTACTTAAGAAGCATATGAAAGTACCGTTAAACAATTGGGTAGATAAACTCGTAAACCACCCTGTACTACACGTCATTGCCAGGTTTATACAATGGAACATACCACAAACATCACAGATGCAAATCTTGGCCCGTTTAGTTTTGCGGCCGTCAAAGCGTAAACTAACCACGAGTGTTGGCCTATACCAACAGGGCATCCAGGTGACCTCTTCTACTATACTTGGTATACAAAGAAAAGACCATAAAGTTTCAGTTAAATTTTTTAACTAAAAACTTTAACTGAAACTTTAGGTCCTGTTATCTATCTTCAAGATACCTACGGCTGTAACCGAATAGTATCCCTTGTAAACAACGTGGCATGACGTACATTTTGGAACCCCAGCAATTTTGCCGTAAGCCGCTCCAGGCCAAGCCCAAGGCCGCCGTGAGGCGGCAGACCATATTTGTGCGCCATCAAGTAGCTTGCAAAGGGGTCTGTATCCATGCCAAGGGCCTGCATTTTTGCCACTTGCTTATTGTATTCGTGAATGCGCTGGCCGCCGGTTGTAACTTCCATGCCACGGAAGATAAGGTCAAAACTTTCCGTTACTTCCGGGTTTTCTTGCGATTCCATGGTATAAAACGGACGTTTAGAGGTTTTGTAGTGGGTTACAAACACAAACTCGCTGCCTGTCCGTTTTTTTATTATGTCGCTAAGGAGTTTTTCCTCCTCCGGTTCAAAGTCTTCAAAATCCGTAATCTGCCGGTTGTAGGCTTTAGACACCATTTCTTTTGCTTCGTCAAATTTTACCGCGGGTATTTCCGCAATGGTTGGTATTCTAACACCAAGCAGCGCAAGTTCCTCGGGATAGTATTCCCGGACAAAATCAAAGGTTTCGCGAAGCATTGCTGTTTCCAACTCCATTATGTCGTAAAAGCTGTGGATAAACCCCATTTCCAGGTCTACGCTTGTGTATTCATTAACATGGCGGGAAGTGTCATGTTTTTCTGCCCTAAAAACCGGTGCAATTTCATACACCCGTTCAAACACGCCTACCATAATTTGC
Organism: Bacillota bacterium; assembly: GCA_009786175.1. The sequence goes on from WQTQ01000238.1 coordinate 37,870, forward strand.
TTGTAAAACTGCGGGCTTTGTGCAAGAAACGCCTCCCGTCCAAAATAGTCCAGTTTGAAAATGTTCGCGCCGCCTTCCGCGCTGCCCGCGACTATTTTTGGCGACCGTATTTCTGTAAATTTATTTTCCTCTAAAAATTTGCGCAGCCCCCGGCATATCCCGGCCTGTATTTGAAAAATGGCCCGTTCTTTAGCGTTGCGCAAGGTCACAGGGCGGTAATCCAGCAGTGTGTCCAATGTTGCCAAAACTTCCTTGTTACATATAACAACCGGCGTTTCTTCTGCTGCAGCAGAAAGACACTTGTAGGAAATCAGCCGTACTTCCATGCCCGTACGGCTTCGCTCGTCTTTTATTACTTCCCCGGAAATAACAACGCTCATGTTTTCCCTTAGTTCGGCAAGGGCGAACCGGGAAAATTCCGTAGAATACACGCACTGCAGCAATGTTCGTTTTGTTCTTAGAAGCACAAACGCAAAACCGGACATTTCCCGTATTTTATGGACAATTCCGTGGATTTTAACTGTTTGGCCAATGTGGTTTTCAAGCTGCTCCACTTCAATATGGTTGGAAGAAACTCTTCCGCTTATTTTTTCCATTATTTTTCCTCCGTGATTATTATAGTTACGATTTCTTACCCCCTGATATCACACCGGCGAATGTGATATCAGGGGGTGCATTGTTAAATTAGTCACGCAAGGAGTCTTCTCCGGCATAATCTGTATGCCGCATTTCAACACAACCTTTCATCGGGCATTCTAAAACAATAAAAAATCACCATTCCCAAAACAATATAAGGAATGGTGACACAAAACAAACAAAGCCATGCCATTCATCCCATAAAGCGCAAGACATTTAGCACTTGCACCTATGGGCCGGCCACAGTGCAAGTGCTAAATATCAGCGTCTAAATTGAGATGAACAAACAGCAGCATAAAATACCTCACAACAAAGAATATAAGCTATTTTACACCCTGCCAACTATTTCGTCAAACCGGAGCAATTTTATTTCTCAAGGATTCTATCATTTCCTGGGGCCAAACTCTTTCCTGACTGTCCGCGGCATATTGGTAATCTCTTTCAAGGCGCATAGCAATTTCATCCCACATTTCAATGGCCTTTTTATAATGGCCAAGGTTGTCATACATAAAAGCAAGGGAATAAAGCGATTGGCAAGGCGGCGGAGACATGGCTTCATCAAATAACCCTTGCGCCCGTTCAAATAATTCTATCGCGCAATTAAAATATACTTCGTGTTCACTCGGATTAAACCTGCGTTCTGCCAAGCGTCTGTATCGCTCCCCTATCTCATAATGCAAGCCCGGATTATCGGGATTTTTATTAAGGATGTCAGAAAAGATATACATCGCATCCTCTATCCTGCCAAGCCTGATGTGTGTATCGCCTTTCAGCAGCTGCCTTGTAATTTCGTCTGTTATTCTGTCGCTTATTTCTTCCGCTTCTGCATATCGGTAAGTTTGAAGATAAGCACTGTAAAGGTTTACAAGGGCCTCTTTATTATCGGGGTGTTTTTTTATGAAGCCATCGTAAAACCTAAAGAAACGCCAACTAATGGGTTCATAATCCCATTGCACGCCTCTTAACCTTGCGTAAACAAAATGCAAATCGTGATTATCTATTGCTGTGTTTATGGCTTGCTCCGCATATCGTGCGGCAATCTCTGTATAACTGTCAATGCGCTTTTTATGCAAGTCAACAAGCCGCCGCAAAGCTTCGGTGTTGGCAGGGCTTTCGTCCAAAAGGCCAACCAAGTACCTTTTGGCAAAAAGAAAACTGCTCTCGCTTATTTCATCGCCGGACTGCTCTAAAATTTTGTCAACCCGTTCGAAATGATTTATGTCCCCAACAGAAAATAAATCGTCAATTGCCACGCCAAAGAACACTGCAATTTTTGGCAGCAGCATTGTGTCCGGCGAGGCCGCTTCCGTCTCCCATTTAGAAACCGACTGAAATGTTATGTTCAAATATTTTGCCAACTCTTCCTGCGTTACGCCTTTCTCTGCCCGTAATTTTTTGATTGTTTTGCCAATACTAATTTCCATATCATAATTCCTCTCAAATTATTTTATCAGCTGATATTTACATTATACTTACGGGCAAAATTAAAACAATAACTGATATTTTGAAGTAATTCAGCTAACGGTTGAATCGTCTGCATTTTCTGCAAGCGTTCCGGTTGAAAATTTTTTCATTAAAATTTCATTAAAATTCACCAAAATTGCTTCCTTCCTGTTTGACGCTTCCGCGTATTTATGTTAGCATAAAGTTTAACAAAATGTTTAATGAAATGTCACAGGGGTGTTAAAAAACAATGACGGACGGCAGCAAAATTACAACTAACGCACAAGCTTTACGATGCATGAGGACAATTATCAGTAATGTAGAAAAAATTATTGTAGGCAAACAGTACGCTGTTTCGCTGGTTATGGCAACACTGGCCTGCCGCGGCCATGTACTTATCGAAGACGTACCCGGCGTGGGTAAAACCAGTCTTGTAGCGGCTTTGGCGCGTTCCGTAAACGGCAGTTTTAAGCGCATTCAATTCACCCCGGACATAATGCCAAGCGACATTACCGGGTATTCTGCATTTTCGCCCAAAACGGGGGAGTTTGAGTACCGCCCGGGCGCAGTAATGAGCCAGTTTGTTTTGGCAGACGAAATTAACCGGACATCGCCAAAAACCCAGTCCAGCTTGCTGGAAGTTATGGAAGAAAACCAAGTAACCGTGGACGGCTTGACTCATCCCGTTCCAAGTCCTTTTATGGTACTTGCCACCCAAAACCCCGTAGATTATCTGGGTACATTTGCGCTGCCCGAAGCCCAGCTAGACCGCTTTTTTATGAAAATTTCCCTTGGCTACCCAGACGAAAATGCCGAAGGCAGAATGCTGGAGCGTTTTAAAGGCAAAAACCCAATGGACAACCTTACGCCGGTGGCAGAAGGTTCGGACATAATACAGTTGCAGGAACTTACCGAAAAAATACATGTAGACCCGGAAATAAACAAATTTATCGTTACCGTAACGCGGCACACCAGGGAACACCCGGATGTTCAGCTTGGCGCAAGTCCACGGGCAAGCATTTGCCTGTTTAGGGCATCCCAGGCATGGGCATTGTACGAGGGACGCGATTATGTAGTACCCGATGATGTAATTGAAGTTGCACCGCACGTGCTTAGCCACAGAATTCTTATGCGGCAGGAAGCAAGTATCCGCAAAGTAAGCGTCCACGATGTTTTGGATAAAGCCCTTGACATAGCGGCCGCAGGGGTAATCCCCAGATGATAACCGTGCTAAAAAGCATAAGAGACATAAAACATATTACCGCCAATCGCATAATGTACACGGTGCTTTTGGCGGCGGTATGTATTTTTGCATGGTCATCCGGCGAAAGGCTTGCTTATATTTCTGCCGCGGTACTTATTATTGTGCCCCTTGTTTCATATGTAATTACGTTCTTTATGCTTAGGGTACTAAGGGTACGGCAGGATGTACCCGCCACCATTGTCAAAATGCAAGAAGGCGCGATAACCCTGCGCTTACATAATCCTTCCGCACTGCCTTTTGCAAAATTGGAATGTATTTTTTTTGGCAATAAGTACGCCATAGAAACCCAACACGACCATACCATTCAAATAGATTCATTTAAATCTGTGGAGGAAAAAATACCTTTCCGCGTGTTATTTAGGGGGGAGTACGAAATAGGACTGCAATATGTAATTGCCACAGATTTTGTGGGACTGTTCCGCATCCGCCGCAAGTACAGTAAAAATGTGAAAATCTTAGCTCTGCCGCGCATAATAGAGTTCAGCAACATCCCGCTTGCCATAGACCTTGTGGCAGAGGCAAGCTCGCGTTTTGACATCAGGGACGAGGATTACTCTATAATCTCTGATGTTCGCCCATATGTGCCCACAGATTCCATAAAGCGTGTACACTGGAAGCTTACCGCAAAGCGCAACGAGTGGATGGTAAAAATGTTCCAATCCAATGCCCAAAACCATGTATCCATTATCATGGACAACTTGCGTATGCCGGTACCGGAAGAAGAAATGTATCCGCTGGAAGACAGCATAGTAGAAAATGCTCTTGGCCTTGCGCGGTTTTGCTTAAACAGGGGTATGCCCGTAGATTTTATGGTAACAGACGGAAACCAAACCCATGCCCAAACAGGGGCAGCTTTTGATACAATTTATCATATGGCCGGGGATGTGGTATTTGAGAACGCTCCGCTGCTTAGCCCGGTGTCAATCCTTGCCCAGGTGCTAAATGACGCAAGCGGTAACGTAAACACTATAATTTTTACCGCCACGCTTACATCACAGCTATACGAACGTGTAATAAACGCGGTAGACAGGGGCAACTACACCGCAGTAATATATTTTGCCATGGAAAAGCCGAACCGGGAATACGAGATAATTTTCAGCCTGCTGGAAGAAGGCGGTTTCCCGTGCTTCAAAATTTGGGCCGCAACCCATCAAGAAGAAACAGAACCCGGGTTTACCCCTTGTACAGCAGCAGGATTTCATTAAAAGAGGTGCAAACATATGTCTAACAATTCTACTAAAATACACAATCCAAAAGAATGGGCAGACTATGCCTTTTGTCTTACTATTGGCAGCGTATTTATTTATGCCCTGACCCGTACAATTTTTTCAGCTACTATTATTCGCATACAACAAGGTACGCTGGTTACCATGGGCACTATAGCCATAATTGCTGTTTTATTAATGCTTCATAACCGCATAACTCGCATCGTCTCTTTTATATTTATCACAATACTTGGGCTGTATATTTTTTACCTGGCAAGGACTTCGTATTATCATGACATGCACCCGTGGATACAGCATTTTTACGACCTGCTTACCATGATTGGCGGCATGGCCCCCTTCAACCCAGCCCTTGGCCGCACTGCTGCCTGGATCCTTTGTATGGCATTCGCTGTCCCTGTGGTTGTGTTTATGTTCCACAAGTTTAATTTCTATATTCTTGCCATTGTCGGCATATTGGTATTTGTATTTACCTGGGGCCCCGGTTTTACCCGCGACGAAACAGGCTTTTTACTGTTCCTGTTTGTATTTTGTGTAATACTTGTCCGCAAAATGAACCGCTCTGTATCTTCTGCATTTTGGGTGGCACCCATATGCGCGTTGGCTGTTTGGTTCGCCAACGGCTACGTGCCAACAGACTCGGAAGCATTTATGCGCCGCTCTATTAACCAGTTCACAGGCAGAATGGATGCTATTGGCGACCGCATGTTTGAAATTTTTAACCCTACATATTTCTCTTTCCAGTCTACAGGGTTTTCCGGCGCGGGCGGGCGGCTTGGCGGCCCCGTAACCTTAAACCACCGCAATGTAATGAACATACACGCACCGGGGGGAATTTACATTGCCGGGGCAACAAGCAACACATACACAGGCTTTTCCTGGGTGCAAACCCTGGAAGAAGGGGACATTTACACCCACGGTTTACCCCCCGGCCAATTTGAAATGCTGGAAACCGCCGCGGCTTTAATACGCGGTGCCACAATAGCCCACGAAAGGGCAAGTATTTCCTCTACGGTATTTTTAAACATCACCACCCCGGAAGACTACAGATACCTGCTAATGCGCAACTTCCCCGTAATTGGGGTGGCAGCCAACAGGGGCTACTTCTTGCATAGCTACCTGCCCATAGACACTGTTTCCATTAGTATGGGGCGGCAGCGTACCGGCACTATTTTCCGCCCAAGCAACGCATGGCAGCTGCGTTTTGACAACTCCAGTTTCAATTATCTGCCCATAACCAACGTATTACCCACAGGGGATATGCAAACCCCAAGGCTAATGTCCCGCGGTACAGGTTATCACATGCAATTCTTAAATGTTAACCCACAGCTTTCTTTTATAGAGTATCTTTTACTGCAGACAAACCGCGGGGTTTACACCCAACGGGCAGACAATGGCCTGTGGTGGCAAAATGTAACTTTTGGCGGGCAAATTGTTGGGCTGGATGAATATTATCATTGTCCTTACGAGAATCGTTGGTTCCTGGACAAAAGGGACATTGCAAAAGGACAACTAAGCCTTACTCCCGTACCAATCAGAAGGGAATTTATAGTAGAAGATGATTACAACGTAATTTCCTATCGCTTCCCTCAAGTGCTGTACACCATGGCCCCCGGACTGTTTGCGCCGCACGGTGAGGATATTGGTCCGCGTGCGGAGCTTTATCTAAAACGCAGAGGCCAATCTGTACGATTACGAACAGACCTTTCCGTTGATCAAATACCTTGGTATGGCGGGTTATTAATAGACTTTGACGGACATGTTTTCGAGTTTTTTGAAGCTTATTTTTACGACCCGATAACTGATTATTGGGAAGTTAATTTTAGTATCGAGCATCCTACTTCTCCCAGAATGTCAATGCATGTTGAGGATATCCATGAGATTCTTACTTCTTCCCAAATATTAATATATGGTCTGGACAACTATGTCTTCTCTGAAGCGACATATTTACCGGCTTATTACATCGACCCAATCTCCTCCGAGGAATGGATTTTTGTAGGCTGGGTACCCTCCGGAACTCCTTATGATGAACCGATTTACGTAGGCATTGCGTCATCCGAAATTTCTTCTGTAATACGGATTTTTACAGGCTTTGTGTCTTCCGGAATTTCCCCCGAAATAGCCCATTTTCGACACATTCCTTTTTTTGGCGTAGAGGAAATGCAAATTCTTGTAGACCTGTTTGCAGAAACAAGAGACAACAGCAGGCTTGGACGTATCCCACGGGAAACTTACTTGCTGCAGTGGCTTGATATGTTTGCCGTTGGGGTTTTGGCAGAATACGCCAACCAAGTACGCCAACACTTTATGTACGTGCCGGAAATTGTACCCCAACGGGTTCATGACCTTACATTGCAAATTGTAGACGGCCTTACCAATGACTTCGACAGAGTAATGGCAATACGCGACTTTTTACTGCAGTTCCCATACACTTTAAGCCCCGGCCATGTACCCCGCGGCGTGTGTTTTGTAGACCACTTTTTGTTTGTTGGGCAGGAAGGGTACTGTACCTACTTTGCTTCCGCCATGGCAGTAATGGCACGTATCGCCGGGGTGCCTTCCCGCTATGTGGAAGGTTTTGTCCTTCCCCCATCCCGCAACCGAATGGAAACCATAACTGTTACAAACCGTATGGCTCATGCTTGGGTAGAAGTATACTTGGAAGGCTTTGGCTGGCTTATTGTAGAAGCAACACCCACATACGCATTTATTATGGATTCAAATGCACCTGCCCCGCGTGGCGGCGGAGTAGGCTCTGTATCTGATGATGAATGGCAGCGCATGATGGAACGGTACCTGGGCGGCGACCCGGAAGTGCCAATGGGTGAAATGCCTTATCACTTCCCGGGGCAGCAAGGTGCCGCAACAGCTACAACCACCACGGAAGAGCCGGTCACCGGTACCCGTCACATTGTAATAAATTTAACACTGGTATTGCCGATTATCGCAGTGCTTGGTATTTTGACATTCTTGCTGGTAAAATTTTACGGCATTGCCTATCCGCTTATGAAAGTACGCAAACTGTCGCCAAACCGGCAAGTAGTAGCGTATTTTGCCGGGATACTGGACATAATCACCTACTACACCAACCCATTGATACCCGGCGAAACACCGCAAATTTACGGCACACACAAGGGTAAGCGTTTTGCGTTTAAAAGTGACAGTGTATTTTTCCGCGATTTAATAACACTATATTACAAGGCAAAATATTCGCCTCACGAAATATCCGAAGCCGAACGTCAGCTAATGGAAGAAGCTTATTTTGACATGCTTAACCTGCTAAAGATGAAGCGTCTGCGGGTAATATTTATGTATCTGCGCTACATCCGTAAGGTTGGTGTAATTTCTATCGCATCTGAAGCTTAAACTTTGACAAATCTTAGCATTTAATCTGCAAGACTTTTGATTTTGGCAGGTATACTTTTTGCATAATGTATAATGTTACAACTTCATAACAAGTGTGATGTATTATATATTTAGGAAATAGTAAATGGAGGTGGAAACGCTGGACGTTATTTTCGAACTAAGAAATGTACGCAAGGTTTATCAAATGGGCGAGGAACGCATTATCGCGCTGGATGACATAACCCTAACATTTGAGCGCGGCAAGATTTACTGCTTGCTTGGCACAAGCGGCTCGGGAAAATCTACATTGCTGAATCTTTTGGCGGGATTAGAGAAACCTACAAGGGGCAGCATAAAATTTTTGGATAAGCAGCTTGAAAAGATGAGCGAAAAACAGCTTGCCTTATACCGGCAGCAGTATATCGGGTTTGTTTTCCAATCTTACAACTTGCTGCCCACCCTTACTGCACTGGAAAATGTAACACTGCCGCTTATTTTCCGCAAAGTATCCAGGCGAAAGCGAAACAAGGCGGCATATGCCATGCTAAAGGCGGTAGGCCTTGGAAAACGATGGCGGCACAAACCCAGTGAACTTTCCGGCGGGCAGCAGCAGCGCGTTAGTATTGCCCGCGCCTTCGTTAACAACCCGCAAGTGGTATTTGCAGACGAACCTACCGGAAACCTGGATACAAAAACAACATATGAAATGATGGAAATGATTACAGGCATGGCGCGACAGCGAGACCAAACCCTGATAATAGTAACCCACGACACGGAAATATCCGAATATGCCGATCAGATTATAAGCATAAAAGACGGCAATGTAGAAAGTATAGAAAATGTGAAAAAAAGGAGAGAGCCTAATGAAGTCAATGAACCAAAGGTTGAAACTTGCGAAGAGGACATTAGCGGTACTGACAGTATTAATTCTGACAATGTTGTTAGTTACACCGATATTGGCGGAAGAGACAACGCAGCACACGCCTGAGCAAACCTGGTATCAATTAATGCAGGAATTAAACCGTATTAATGAAGCTATTGATCAGTTGCAGCAGGGCGGAGAAACGCCACCACCACCTCCTCCTTCCGTATACGCGCCCAACCCACGCCTACTCAGCCCACAACATATTACGGTACAGCCCGGCGAAACGGTAGATGTACGCCTTACAATCCGTAACATAAGCGCACATACAGCCTTCAACATATTATCACAAGCAGTACCCTCTGCGGATGCACCGTTTGCAGTAGAGTTTGTCAACAACTCCAACAGTGTAAACTCTATTCTGGGAAACCGCGAAGCCGTTATGACACTGCGCATTTCTGTAAATGCAAACGCCGCCCCGGGTAATCATACAATAACCCTAACGCACTTGTTTCGCAATGCCGCCCATGCCAACCTTTCCACTACAGACCCATTGCGCGTTAGCGTTGCCGGCGAAGAGGCCGGTGTATCAAATTTAGAAATACGCAGCATGTCTTCCCCTATAGGCATGATAACCGTTGGGCAAACAGCCGCAATTAGTTTCTATGTACACAACAGCGGCCAGGCGGAAGCACGCAACATCCGCGTAGCTGCCACGCCGGAAGTGGCTGCGGACATTGTTCCAGTACTAACATCCAGTACGCAAACAATACAAAGCCTTGCACCGGGGGAATCGCACAGGCTTACGTTTAACTTCTCCCCACGGGAGTCTGCGCAAACCCGCAGTTACGGCATAGGTTTTACCGTTCACCACGGCGAACTTTCATTCCAGCAGTTTGCTGCAATTAACGTATACAACCCCGACGAGGAAGAAGATGAAGACGATACAATCGCCAACCTGGAAATACGGGGCATGACTGCACCTACAGGTCAAATTGGCGTAGGGCAAACAGCCACAATTAATTTCTACGTACACAACCGCGGCGATGCGGAAGCCCGCAACATACGTATTGTTGCCGCACCGGAAACGGGAGATGTTGTTCCTGTACAAACCGCAAGCCAGCAGGTTATCCAAAGCCTGGAGCCCGGGGCATCCTACAGGCTTACATTCAGCTTCTCTCCGCGGGAGTCCTCGATTACACGCAGTTACGCCATAGGCTTTACAGTACACTATGGCGAGCTTTCTTTCCAGCAATTTGCGGCGATTAACGTGTTTAACCCGGAACCGGAAGAAGATGAAGATGACCCGGCAGATACAGGCCGCGTACAAATACCACGTGTAATTGTGTCTAACACCGTGCTAAACCCTCCCATACCCCGGGCAGGGCAGCCTTTTGAAATAGAAGTGACTTTCCGTAATACAAGTGCCACCCGTTCCGTAAACAATATCCGCGTTTTAATGGAAGAGGTTATTGGTGTGGCCCCGGCAGGGCAATCCGCGCCGTTTGCAGGGTTTAATCCCCTTGACGGCAGTAACACATTGTTTATAGATTTCATTGGCCCACGGGAAGAAGTTACCATGAACCTGCGCTTTTCAACAGTTATCGAAGCTTCCCCGGGGGCGCACAACATGCGTTTTACGTTCGACTATCAGGACGAAGATTATCACCCGCACGACGCAAACCAGCAAATTAGCATTACAGTGGCCCAAAATGCCCGTATGGAACTTGCGGATGTACAAATTGGCGGCTGGGTAACACCAATGGTAGGTGCCCATGTGCCGTTTAGCTTCCGTATAATAAATTCCGGCAGGGTTAACTTGATAAACATACGCGTACACACGGAAGGTCCGTTCGATGTAGGCGACGCGGGCGGCACAGACGGTATTTTTGTTGGCCAAATCAACTTCCAGCGTACAACCGGCTTTGACGGTGCATTTGTGCCAATAGAGCCCGGCGAACAATCCGGTTACTTCATTGTCAGCGGCGAAGATATTACCGGGGAAATTATTGAAATTAGACACCCCTTTACGGTTTTTGTAGAAGGCGGCTGGGATGACGGTTTTGGCGGTGATTTTGGAGGCGATTTTGGCGGTGACTTTGGCGAAGGCGGCGGACGCTTCCCTATGTTTGACCCAAATATGCCAGAAGGGGAAATGTCCATCTGTCCGGATACAGGTGAAATGTTGATAGGCTCTTGGAATTGGGAGACAGGCGAATTTACTCCAACCCACAGGATGGATCCGGAAACAGGCGAATGGGTTGAAGTTGGCGGCGGTTTCGATATTCTTGAGTTTATACGCCGCCCAATAGTTTGGGGGCCTGCCGCCGGTGTTGTTGCATTAATTATAATCATCATAGTAGTTGCCGTTTCACGCCGCAAAAAATCCCGTTTTGTTTTTGAAGACGATGACCAATAAGGAGGTATCCTTATGAGTAGTTTTGATGTAATAGGCATGTGCGTACGCAACCTGGTAAAACGTAAGCTGCGCACATTTCTTACCCTGCTTGGGGTTATGATTGGTACGGCGTCAATTATTCTTATGATTTCCTTGGGACTGGCTACCGACGCGCAATTTGCTCAAATGATAGAAGACATGGGCATGGATTTAACAGTTATAAATGTTAGCCCCCAATGGCAGGGTTCCGCTTGGAACCCGCAAACCGGTGAACAGGAAGAGCGTGAGCAGCAGGATTTAACAGATGAAAGCGCGGCCAGAATATCACAAATACCCGGTGTGCAAGTAGCTACACCGCTTATGCGGGAACGGCTATTATTCCGCAGCGGCCCGTATGCCATGGACGCAGACATAACGGGCGTTAACATAGAGGCCTTAAAGCGAATGGGCTACACCGTAAGCGAAGGACGGTTGTTGGAAGAAGGCGACGGTATTGCCGTAGTCTTTGGTGCCACGGCGGAACGTCACTTTTTCGACACCAGAAGCGATATGTGGTGGTCAGAACGTTTTTGGATGGGAATGCCCTGGAGCGGCGCAGATGAAAGCTTAATAGAAACTTTTGTAGATGTAATGAACGACCCAATCAGGCTGTATTACGAGACAGAACATTTTTGGCGCGGCGGCAGAATGGGTGGCGGCGAAGATGAGTTTGGCGAAGCTATTGAAGATGCTTTCCGCCCCGTGCGCTCTTTTGAGCTAAACGTAGTAGG